>DASRXL010000149.1:0-5695 GCA_035654175.1 Phycisphaerales bacterium | reverse complement strand
CGGGCCCCAGTCGGCGGGCGCACCGAGCGAGAAGAGCTTCATGCCGGCGCCGACGACGAGGAGCAGCGCGAGGGCGCCCAGGTAGCCCATCGCCCAGCCGATCGCGCTGATCCTGCCGATGTTGCGGGGCGTGGAGACGCTCGGGAGGAACGAGGCGAGGAAGTTCTCTCCGAGCTGGTACGCGAGGTTCGCCGGGATGTAGAGCGCCATGGCGAGCGCGACAGCTCCGGGGGAGAGGCCGGCGAAGGCGCAGGTGAGGGCGACGCACACCAGGCCGGTGCCGAGGAGGAAGCGGCGCCGCCACGCGCGGGCGTCGGCGAGGGCGCCGACGAACGGCGACGCGATCACGACCAGCAGCATGCTCGCCGCGAACGTAATGGACCAGAGGCTGTCGGCGCGGGCGGCGGCGGCGGGCGTGGCGCTCCCGACCACCACCTCCTTGAAGAACACGGAGAAAAGGAGCGTGTTGACGATCAGCGTGAAGGACTGGTTCGCGAGGTCGTACATGCCCCACGCCCAGACGGCGCGGCCGTTGGGGAGCTTGGCGAAGGGGTTCAGACCGGGCATGGGCGGAGAATAGCCGGACGGGCGCGGCAGCGAAGCTCCGATACAGGGGCCCTCCATGGACAGCGTTGCCCGACAGACCGGACGCGCGCGGGCGATCGGCATCCCCACAGGCCAAGACTCCTGCGGGCGGCGAGAGAGGCTCCGCGAGCGGAGGTCTCAGCCCGTCGGCGACACTGGACTCGATCGAAGGACCACGCGGCCGACTTCCTTCCCTTTCTTCGCGCGAGGCTCTGAGGCCGACGTGGTGGCGCGGTTGCATCGCGGAATCCCGGGGCGCTCGCGCCGGCCGCACCTCGAAGCCTCGGCAACGCTCGCGTCCGCCGCCCGCTGCGCACGTCTGAGCCGGTGCTGAAGCGGCTTTCATCCCGGCGCACCCGCAGGATTCACGGCGGGAGGCTATCTACCCCCTGACGGGGCCGCGCGACGTGCAACGCCACCAGGGGTGGCCTGAGACAAGGGTGACACGATGAGTAAGTTGATCCGGGGCGGGCTGGCCGGGCTCGCGGCGTGGAAGTGGGGAGGCGGGATCATCGGGACCATCCTCATTTTCCTGATCGCCTATTGGCTGCTCGGCTTGGTCTTCTGAGCGGGGGACGGTCCCGCAGGGGCGCCGGCCGCGCTCTCCGCGGCCTCGCTTGCATGCCGGCCTCGTCCTCCGGGTGGGCCCGGACCGAGCCTCGGCGAGGAGTGAGCATGAACGATCTTGTACGAATCATCCTCATCGTGCTGCTTGTGCTCGTGGTGCTGGCCCTGCTCCCGGCTTGGCCGTACAGCGCAGGTTGGGGCTACTTCCCGAGCGGTGGAGCGCTCCTGCTGCTGGTGATCGTGCTGCTTGTGCTCTTCTTCGCGGCAAAGAGGCCGTGACGGCCGCACACGGCGGGGATGGGATGCGCCGGTGAAGCGGGCCGTTGTCATTCTCAACAAGGGCTCCGGCGGCGCCGCTTCGCTCCACGAACTGGGTGACCGGGTGGGGGACGCCGTGCGCGAACGCGGGTTTGAGCCGCACGTGCGGATGGTGGAGCCCGCCGAGCTGACAGCCGCCCTCGGGCAGGTGCACGGCGATTCGACGGGCCTGCTCGTCATCGGCGGCGGCGACGGATCGATCCGCTGCGCGGCAGCGCGGGCGATGGAGCTCGGCTTGCCGCTCGCGGTGCTGCCGCTGGGCACGATGAACCTCGTCGCCAAAGATTTCGGCGTGCCGCTGACCGGCGGCGAGGCCGCGGACGCGCTGGCCTCGGGAAAGATCGCCGAGATCGATGTCGGCGAGGTCAACGGGAGGCTCTTCCTGCACTCGGCGGTGCTCGGGATCGTCCCGAGCATGGGGGCGGAGCGCGAGCGGTCGCGCGGTCACAAGGGGATTGGAGCGGGCATCGAGCTGGTGCGCAGGATGTGGGGCGTCATCCAGCGCGAGCGGCCGCTGCACGCGATGCTGGAGTTCGGGGGAGAACGCCACAACGTGAAGACGTTCATGATCGCGATCTCGGCGAACCGGCTCCGGGCGATGGGCCCTTCGGCGCTGCTGCGCGATTCCCTCGAGGCCGGGGAGCTCGGCGTCTACTGGGCCACGCACCAGACCCGCGCCGGGCTGCTCCAGCTGCTCGGCGGGCTTGGAACCGGCCTGTGGGGGCTCGACGAGCGGGTCGCGCGCCACGCGGCAAGGGAGGTGCTCGTGCGGGCGCGACGGCGGCGTCTGCTGGTCTCGATCGACGGCGAGCCGGAGCTGCTGCCGCTCCCGCTGCGATTCAGGGTGAGGGCGGGGGCGCTGCGCGTGCTGGTGCCGACACGCGTCGCCGAGGAGACCGCGAGCGCGGATGCGTAGGGTGGCGCACATCGCGGATGTGCACTTCGGCGCGGCGACGGCGGAGGCCGTGCAGGCCCTCGAGGCGGCGCTCGACGTGATCGCGCCGGACATCGTGGTGGTGAGCGGGGACCTGACGCAGCACGGCCGGCGGAGCGAGTTCCGCGACGCGGCGGCATTCGTCGAGCGGCTGCCGGGGATCGTCGTCGCGGTGCCCGGGAACCACGACGTGCCGCGCGAGATCGCGCCCAGGTTCGTCAGCCCCCTGGGGCGGTACGACCGGTCGATCGGGCCGGTGGCGACGGACCGCTTCGCGGACAACGAGGTGGCGATCATCGGGATCAACTCGGCGCGGGCCTGGGGGCTGCACTGGAACTGGGCGCACGGGCGCGTGGGGCACGCGGACATCGCCGAAGCGCGCGTGTGGCTCGCGGCGCGGCCGTCGGGGGTGTTCGGTGGCCTCGTGGTGCATCACCCGCCGGTGCTCTTCGAGCCGCGCAGGGGGTTCCATGAGCTCGGGCGGGGCAGGCACCTGCTGCGCATGCTGGGGGCGGTGGGTGCGGAGGCCGTCATGTCCGGGCATCTGCACGCGACGGGGTGGCGCATGATCGACGGCGTGCTGCACATGCAGGCGGGGACGAGCGCGTCGCACCGGGTGCGGGGCGAGGCGAACGCGTTCCTGATCCTCGAGGTGCACGAGGATCGGCTGGAGCTGGAGTCGTGGCTGGTGGGGGAGGAGGGGGAGTTCGCACGAGGCAGGCAGGAGCGAATCGTGCGCCCTGGCATCCACTCGCCAGACGCGCGCTCGGTGGTAGAAGCCGACGTCGGGCGATTTCCACGTCAGGGCGACGGGCGCTGATGCACCTCACTCGGGGAAGCGCTTGGTATGCGCGCAACAGAAGCTGCGAACACGAGAGTCAAAATCATCTGGGCACCGAGTACGCCGAGCACAGCCCGATGGTGTGAGCCGCTCAGGAACGGGTAATAGCTTTCGTGTAGCCTGCGCGCGAGCCAGGAGTCAGCGTCCTCCGCATTGGTTGGAACGTTCTCCGGATGTACTTCGATGACACCGGTCTCGACCAGCAAGCGAACTTGACTGCCAACCCGCAGGTGTGCCGCAACGTATCGTGCTTCCCCCACGGCCGGCATCAAGATACCGATGATGAGCATCTCAACGAGGGTGGTGATCGCCATGATTGCCATCACTCCGCGTTTCGACATACTTGTCGCTCCCTTCAGTGCGTCCGGAACGGGCTCGCAGAGGTGCACCTGCCTCTGTAGGTTCAGGACGGGGACACAGCTGATTCACGTCGCATGCGGAGTTGGGCGCTTTGCCGGAGACGGTCCCAGTCGAAGGCTGGGCCGGGGTCGACCTTATTCTGCTGGATGTGGGAGTGGCCGAGGAGCCCTCGGTAGGCGGCGAACTCGTCGGGGGTCATGGCGCGGGCGAGCGGGCGGCCGTGCTCGTCGCGCGGGTAGTCGCAGCGGATCTGGGGGAGGACGGCGCAGAGCGCGGCCGTGAGCTTGGCGAGCGAGTCGTACTGCTCGGGCGTGAAGTCGTACTGCACCAGCGTTTGGCCCTGAATGACGCCGCTCACCGGCTCGCTTGAGGCCGGCCGGCCGACGAATCCCGGCGTGCGGATCCCGCCGTCGCCCTGCCAGACGGGGATCGTGATGCGAGTCCCGGCGCCGTCCTCGGCGTACCACTGGCGGAGCGTTTCGGCGCTCTCGGGCGCGTACGCCCCGATATGCGCGAGCTCGACGCCCACAGAGCGCCCATTGGCGATGGTCGCGTGCCAGGCGCGGTCCTTGACATCGAGCGTCTGATAGATGGTTCCGTCGATATCGATCATGAAGTGGATCGAGAGGCCGCGGAGGTCGTGCAGGATCTTGAAGCACTGCCGGCTGGTTCCTGCGGCGTCGTAGTGGATGACGAACTGGTCGACGTGGCGGCGGAGGGCGTCGAGATCGTCGGCGCCGCCCGGCACGCTTCGGGCGTCGTAGCGGTTGGGAGTGGCGGGGCCGCGTCCGGGAGCCCAAGGCGCCTCCTCGGGCGGGGCGAACCGGCGGTCGGTGCGGTAGGCGTCGTATCCGTCGGGGTCGGTCCAGAGGACGACCGGCGCGCCGGTGTGGAAGAGCCGGCCGCAGATGACGATCTCGTCTCCCCGCCGGACGAGCTCTGCGCCTGGCGATGGTGCTTCGACTCTCGGCGGGGCGGCGCACCGGGGGACCGCGAGCGCGGCGAGGAGCAGGAGCGCGGAGAGCGCGATTGCACCGGGGGGTGAGCGCAGTCGTCGCACGGCGGCTGCGGCGGTGGCGCGCACGCGTCACTCCTCTTCGGAGACGAAGTAGAAGCGCTCGACGCGGACGCGGAAGTCGCCGCTCTCGGCGCGGGCGAGGTAGGAGCCTTCCATCGTGCCCCAGCGCGTGGGAAGGGGGCAGAAGCTGGCGTACTCGAAGCTCTCGCCGGGCTCGAGCGAGGGCTGCTGGCCGACGACGCCCTCACCCTCGACGTCGCGCCGATTGCCGTGGGCATCGATGATGACCCAGTGGCGGGCGACGACCTGGATGCGCTCGTCGCTCTGGTTGGAGATGACGATGCGGTATCCGAACACGAACTGCCGGCCCTCGGGGTCGGACTGCTCGCTCATGTAGACGGGGTGGGTCTGCACGCGCACGCCGCGGGTGAGCGACGTCGATCCGCGCTCGGCGATCGGTGCGGTGCGGGTTGTTCCCTGCGGCTGATCCACGGCGGTCTGCCTCCACCCCCGAGAGCCCTGTTTCCTTCCCCGCGATGATACACTGCGCGAAAGGGCCGGAAGAGCGGCGGGGCCGGTCGGGGCGGCGGCGGGTTCGGCGGCGCGCCGGGCGCGGGGCATTGCCGGGGGAAAGGCGCGGGCGGCGAGGGCCGAGCGGAAGGAGTCGGAGCTATGCCGGAGCCGGTGAGCGGGTGGGAGGGCGTGAGCAACGTGACGCGCGAGGGCGAGTACACGTTCGCGGGGCAGCCCACGGAGGCGGCGATCGAGCGTTTCGCGGCGGAGGGCGGATCGATGGTGATCGACCTGCGCGCCCATCAGGGCAAGGACGTGCCTCCGTTCGACGAGCGCGCGAAGGTGGAGGCGGCGGGGATGAAGTACGTGCACATCCCGATGTCGGCGGCGACGTTCAGCGGCGCGGACGTCGAGAGGTTCGCGGGCGCCGTGGAGGAGTCGGACGGGCCCGTGCTGATCCACTGCGGCACCTCGAACCGCGTGGGGGGCATGTGGGCGGCGTACCTGGCGCGCAAGCGCGGCGTGCCCGTGGATCGGGCGATCGCCGCCGGCAAGAGCG
>DASRXL010000148.1:0-2448 GCA_035654175.1 Phycisphaerales bacterium | reverse complement strand
ATGCGCAGCTGCTCGCGCAGGACGGCGTCCAGGCGCGGGCCTCTCATCGGCGGGGCTCCACGGTGAGCTGGAGGCGTCGGTCGTCGATCGGCTTGGCGGCGACGAGGGTGACGGGGACGAGGTGTCCGCCGGGGTAGCGGACGAAGAGCGCCTGCCCGAGGTTCGGGAGGATGCTGCCGTTGCGGCTGATCATGTGGCGCCTTGCTGCTGGCGGTGAGCGAGCGTCGCGAAGGCGTGCTCGAGGAGGTCGCGCTCGTCGTAGTGCGGGCTGTGGCGGAACTCCTCGACGAGGATCGTGATGACGTCCAGCAGCCGTTCGGGGTCGGCGGCCGGGCGGACGACGAGCGCCATCCGCACGGCGCCCAGGACGAGCTCGTCGAGGAGGTCAGCCCGCGCCGCCGCGGTCTCGGTGACCGCGGCGGTTTCCGGGCGGTCGCGCTGCTCGGGATGCGAGCCGGTCACGATGCGCCTCCGTTCCGGGCGCGGGCGCGTCGCGCGGCTTGCAGCAGCTGGTCGCGCGTGAGCTGCGCGATGGCGCGCATGAGGACGTCGTGGTTGTGCTCGAGGCGGCGGCGGCGCAGGGCGCGCCAGCGCGGCAGCGCGTCGCGGGCCGCGAGCGCGTGGTCGGCCAGGAGCTCGAGCTCGGCGAGCGCGTCGCCGGTCGTGAGGCCGCGGACCTCGATGTGCTCGCCTGAGCCGAACGAGAACCGAACATCCCACGTCGTATCGGGCTGATCGAGCGTGTCGGCTGCGGAGCGTTCTCCCTGCTCCTGCGCTGCTTTCGCGTTGCCTGGGGAGGAACTAGGTTCCTTTGCAAGCAGGAGGTCGCCGGTTCGATCCCGGCTGGCTCCATTCTCAGCGCTGGCCGGGGGTTTCGCGTCCAGATCCGCGGGCGTTTTGGGCGGGTCGCACGAACTCAACCCGAACTGCTCTGCGGAGCGGGGGGGTGTGTGGGAGGTGTCGGCGGCCGCGGCGGTGGCGCGGGCGCGGTTGCGCCACGCGCTGCGCTCGGACGGCTGCAGCTTGTCCCAGCCGATCGGGTGGTCGACGCCGAGGTCGTGCAGGTGGTCGCGTCGCAGGCGGTCTGCGTGGGCGTCGAGGTCGCGCGGCGGGCGGCGGGGGGAGGGGTCGCTCATGCGTCTCCTGGGGCGGTGAAGGGGTCGAGGTCCTGCGGGCGGAGGTAGAGGCGGCCGGCGATGCGGATGGCGTTGAGGCGGCCTTGGGCGCGGAGGTCGTAGATGCGCTGCCGTGGGCAGCCGAGCTGGGCGGCGGCCTGGTCGGCGGTGAGCAGTGTGGGGCGGTCGGGCTGGTCGCCGCGGGCGTTGGTGATCTCCTCGTCGGCGTTGATGTTCAGCCGGTCGGCGTACTCGGCGATGAGGTGCCCGTAGGTGTTGAGCGTCAGCGTCGGGTCGTGGCCGAGCTGCTCGGCGACGTAGTGGACGGTGCGGCCTTCGGCGAGCAGCAGGCTCGCGAAGCTGTGGCGGAGGTCGTAGGGCTTGGTGGCGTCGGGCAGCTCGAGCGCGCGGCGGGCGGGCCGGAACACGCGGCCGCGCCAGTTGTTCCAGTCCTTCTCGGTCATCGGGGTGCCGCGCTTGGTCGGGAAGACGAGGTCGCTGCCGCGGCCGCCGGTCTGCGCGCGCCATGCGGCGAGGTCGCCGGCGAGCGGGGCGAGCAGCCGGACGTTGCGCACGCCGCGGACGGTCTTGGTCGCCTTCGGCTTGCCGTCGGGGTCAGCGCCGCGCTGGACGAGCAGCGTGGTCTGCCCGACGTCGCCCCAGCGCAGTGCGCGCAGTTCCCCGGGCCGCACGCCGCTGTAGGCCAGGACGCTGATCATGGTGGCGTCGCGGTCGGGGAGCAGCGCGCGGATCTTCTCGATCGTGGAAGGGGCGAGCGCGACGGCCTGGTCGCGGTGGTCGGCCTTCGGGGGGCGGACGAGCAGGATCGGGTTGCCGGCGATCGCTTCGGACTCGGCGGCGTGGCGCAGCACGCTGGAGAGCACGGTGCGGGCCTTCATGATCGTGTTCGGGGTGACGCTGTCGCGGAGGCGGTCGGCCTGCCATTCGCGCAGCCGGCCGACGGTGAGCTCCTGGAGCTTGAGGTGCCCGAGCCACGGCTCGATGTGCACGGCGTAGGTGTTGGCGTAGAGCGTGCGGGTCTTCTGCTCGAGGTTGGAGGCGTGCTCGGGACTCCAGCGCGTCACGATCCAGTCGCTGAGGGTCGGGCCTTTGACGGTGAGCTGCTGGACGGCGAGCGGCCCGAGCTGCCGGCGGCGGGTGACTTCGCGGTCCCAGGCGTCGGCGTCGCGCTTGAGCTCGAACCGTCGGGACCGCTGCCGGGTCCCTTCGCGCCACCGCACCTCGTAGGAGGTGTCGCCGTCCTTGCGCAGCACGCGGTGGACACTCACGCCGGCGTGCCCCCTTGGATCGCGTTGACGGCCTGGCTGTTGCC
>DASRXL010000147.1:0-2815 GCA_035654175.1 Phycisphaerales bacterium | reverse complement strand
CACGATCGCTGCGCTCGCGGACCTCGGGAGCTTCAGCCGGCGCTGGACGAAGCGCACGGGCGGCATGAACACGAACGAGAGGAGCACCGCCACCGCGAAGGGCATGAGGATGGGGCGCGCGAAGTACAAGGTGTACATCATCGCGAGCACGCCCAGCACGCCGAGCATGAAGGAGCGGATGTTCACGCGCCCCGTCACGCGGGAGAAGTCGATCACCGTCGGCGGCGCCCCGGGCGCGGGCTCGGGAAGAGGGATCCCCACTCTTTCCCGCGTGGGGGTCTCGGGTCTGTCGGGTCTGCTCTCCAAGCGGCCTCCGTGATCTTCCGCCAGCGGGGGGGTCGGTGACGCTCTTCTTTACGCATCGGCGGCCGTTCGCGGGCGCAGAATCACCCAAAGGTACACCACTCTTCGGCGGAAGACAGGCGATGAGAGGGGATGCATGCGCCGTTCACCCTCGCCTCAGTCCGGGCCCACAGAGTCACGGTCATGGCGGGCCTCGGGGCGCACGAGGATGGAGCGATTCCCCCCGGCTGGGACTACAACCCGGCGTCGTGGCGGCAGCGCATGCCGATCGTCGTGATGGCGGTGGTCGGCTTCGTCATGGCGGCATACCTGTCCCTGTATCAGTACCGCGTGGTGAGCGACGTGTGGGAGCCGTTCTTCGGCGAGGGCAGCCGGACGATCCTCGATTCGCCTCTGTCGCGCGCCTTCCCCGTCTCGGACGCGGCGCTGGGCGCCCTCGGGTACCTCGCCGACGCGCTGGCCGGCGTGATCGGCGGCGTGCGGCGCTGGCGCACGATGCCGTGGATGGTGGTGATCTTCGGCGTCCTCGTCGGGCCGCTGGGGCTGGTGAGCGTCGCGCTGGTGGTCGCGCAGCCGGTGCTGTACGACTCCTGGTGCACGATCTGCGTGGCTACGGCGGTGATCTCCGTGCTGATGATCGGCCCCGCGATGGACGAGGTGCTTGCCAGCCTGCAGCATCTGCGGCGGGCACGCGAGCGAGAGGACAGGTCGCTGTGGCGGGCATTCTGGGGCATGGCCGACCGGCGGGGCGTGCCGCGCGCGCGGGCGCAGCTGGGCAGGTGAAGCATGTGGTGGCAACTCGCGGTGACCTGCATCGGGCTGTGGCTCATGTTCGCCCCGGCGGCGCTCGCGTTCGGGCGCCCCGCTGCCGAGAGCGCATGGGTGTCGGGGCCCGTCGTCGCCTCCATCGCCACGATCGCGATGTGGAGCGCGACGCGGGCCTTCGGGCGGGCCAATATCCCGTTCGGCGCCTGGCTCGTGCTCGCGCCGGCCTTCATCGACCATCCGCCGCAGGCGCTGGCCAACAGCATGGCGTGCGGGCTGCTCATCCTCGTCCTCGGCCCGCGCACTGGCGCGAGGAGGCACCGGTTCGGCGGCGGATGGCCGAGCCTCTGGCGCGGGGACGCGCAGCGGGCGCCGGGCCACTGACCATGACATGAACGCCCGAGGTGAGGCCATGCGATTCAGCGACACCATTCTCGTCACCGGCAGCAGCGGCCTGATCGGCTCCGCGCTCATCGAGCGCGTCGGGAAGCTGCACAGCGTCGTCGGCTTGGACCGCGACGGGCCCCCGTACCCGCCCAAGGAGGCCGAGTGCGTGGGGGTGGACCTCACCTCGCCGGAGTCGATCCGGCGGGCGCTCGCGCGCGTCCGCTACGGGTATGGCGGCCGCATCGCGGCGGTGGTCCACCTCGCCGCGTACTACGACTTCTCGGGCGCGGAGAGCGACCTTTACCAGAAGCTCACCGTCGACGGCACGCGCGAGCTCCTCCGGCAGTTGCGGGAGTTCGAGGTCGGGGTCTTCGTCTTCTCAAGCACGATGCTTGTCCACAAGCCGTGCTCCCCCGGCGAGCGGATCGACGAGAGCTGGCCGCTGGAGGGCAAATGGGCCTATCCGCGGTCCAAGATCGAGGCCGAGCGGGTGCTGGAGGAGGAAGCCGGCGGGATTCCCACGGTGGCGCTGCGCATCGCGGGTGTCTACGACGATCTCGGCCACTCGATCCCCATCGCCCACCAGATCCGGCGCATCGACGCCGAGCGCCTGACGGGGCGCGTGTATCCCGGCGACACCTCCCGCGGGCAGGCGTTCGTCCACCTTGAGGACACCGCCGAGGCGATCGCGCTCTGCATCGAACGGCGGGGGCAGTTCGGGGGGTTCACGCCGATCCTCATCGGCGAGGAGGAGACGCTCAGCTACGACGAGCTGCAGCGGATCGTCTCCCAGTTGCTCACCGGCGCGGAGATCGAGACGGTCGAGATCCCCAAGCCGCTCGCCCGCGTGGGGGCGTGGATCCAGGACCGCATCCCGTTCGGCGAGGAGGCGTTCATCAAGCCCTGGATGATCTCGCTCGCCGACGACCACTACGAGCTGGACATCTCGCGGGCCAGGCTGCTCCTGGGGTGGACGCCACGCCACTCGCTGCGCGAGACCCTCCCGCGGATGATCGCCGCGCTTCGCAGCGACCCCGAGGGCTGGTACCGCGCCAACGGCATGGAGCCCCCCGCCGATTCCGAGGCGATGGAGCGCGCACGGCGCAGGCCGGAGCCCGTCGTGCTGGCGCAAGGGCCGGCGCGACCCCAGGCTCAGCGGCCTTGACAGCCCAGCGCCGCGGCCACGGATGCGCCGAATCATCCGTGGCCGCGGCCTTCGGACGCGCCGCTCCGGAGCGCGGCGCGAGGGATCCGGCGCGTCGCCGGGGTGGGTCAGGTGGCGCCGACGAGCTCCTGCTGAGTGATCAGGGGGAGCTGGCGCTCCAGCCACGAGGCCATCGCCTCCTCGTCCCGGAGGATG
>DASRXL010000146.1:0-13115 GCA_035654175.1 Phycisphaerales bacterium | reverse complement strand
CCAGCAGCCCAAGCGTGAACGCCGAGGCGATGAGCTGGAGAACGCGCCGGTCGTCGGTGAGGAAGTGCGCCACCGCCGCCAGGAGCGTGTGGTAGCCGGGCGTGGTCGCCGAGAGATAGTCGCTGTAGTCGGGATTGGGCCAATCGGCGGCGAAGGTCCGGATGACCTGCTCGTGGTAATTGAGCTGGTCCGCCGCGCCGCGCCCCTTCACGAAGCCGCTGAAGATGAGGGGCCACGCGCCGAGGGCGAACACGGCGATCGCGCCCCCAGCGGGGATCACCCATCCGGGCGCGCGGGCGCGGATGCGTGGACTTTCCGTTCTCGGTCCCTCCGCCGTCGACATAGGCTGGCAGCGTATCGGCCACGGGAGCGACCAGGATGAAGTCTGCATGGATTCTCGCGGTTGCATGGGCCGGCGCGGCGGCGGCTGCCCAGGACGGACGCCCCCCGAGCCGGGACGAGTACGCCTCGCACCTTCGGGGCATGTGGCTCGGCGAGTGCATCGCCAACTGGACCGGGCTCCGGTCCGAGGGCAAGGTCAAGGGGCCGCCGTTCCTGACAGACGACGACTGGGGGCGCGACCTGGGAGACGGGCCCCTGGAGTTCGTGCTGGACCAGGACCCCTGGCTGGCCGACGACGACACCGACGTCGAATATGTGGCCCTCCACCTGATGCACCAGCACCGCACCCGGCTGCTCACGGGCGAGCAGATCGCCGCCGGGTGGCTGGCGCACATGGACGACCGGTTCCTCTGGGTCTCGAACCTCCGCGCGCTGGAGCAGATGCGGCGCGGCGTGACGCCGCCCTCGACCGGCTCGCCGCCCGCGAACCCGTTCTGGCTCTTCATCGATGCGCAGCTCACGACCGAGCTCTTCGGCGCGATGGCGCCGGGCAACCCCGCCCTCGCGCTGCGGCTTGCTGACCTCCCGATCGCGACGACCGCCCGGGGCCACGCCGCGCACGCGGCACAGTGCTTCGCGCTCATGTACTGCCTCGCCCTCGACGTCGACCCCGCCGCCTCGCGCCCGGAGCAGGTCGTCTGGCTCGTGCGCGAGGCCGGGGCGCATCTGCCCGACACATCGAAGGCGGCCGACATCCTCGGGTTCGTGCTCGCCGACTACCTCGCTAACCCGGACAAGGACGATTGGGAGCGAACGCGCGACCGGGTGTACGAGCGCTACCAGCTCAACGCGGGCGCGAACGGGTTCCGCTATCGCGGGTGGACCGAGTCGAGCGTGAACTTCGCGACGGGCCTGATCGCGCTGCTCTACGGCGAGGGCGACTACCTGCGGACCGTGCAGATCGGCACGCTGAGCGGCTGGGATTCGGACAACGGCACGGCCACCATGGGCGGGCTGCTCGGGCTCATGCGCGGGTACGACGAGCTGGTGGACGAGATCCGCGCCGAGCACCCAGGGTTCGCGCCGAGCGACCGGTACGACATCGAGCGCACGCGCAACAACCTCCCGGACTACCTGCCGGACGATCCGGAGGCGCAGGACACGTTCACGAGGATGGCCGAGCGCATGATCGGCGTGATGCAGCTTGCCGGGGCTGGCGCCGGCCCGCGAGTCGGGGCGCGGGGCGCGGGGCGGGCAGCGCCGCTCCCGGGCTCGCCGCCCGCTGTGAGCCCATCGCGAGACGTCTATCTCCGCAGCGCCAACAACCAGGTCCGGCTCCAGGGAGGCGCCGTGACGGCGTGGTCCTCGGTGGCGAGCGATCCGCCGGAGGGCTATGGGTCGAGGTTCAGGAGCCGGTTCGGGGACGGATTCGAGCTCGACGATTCGGGGCGCGACACGCTGGTGGACGGGCCTCGGGTCTACTACTCCACTCTTGGCGCCGGTCAACAGCCGGGCGACACCGTGGAGGTGCGGGTGACCTACGACCAGCCCGTGCTCGCGGGCTCGGTCATCGTCCTGGAGGGCGACCACTTCGCCTCCGGGCCGTGGGTCGGCGGGTGGCTCGACTCTGCGCGGGCGGAGGTGCTCGTCGGCGGGGTGTGGGTGGAGCCGGCGATGAGCACCGCACCCCAGCTCGACGCGGGATCGCCCTTCCAGGTGCTGGAGTGGCGATTGGCCAAGCCCCTCGAGATCTGGGGCGTTCGCGTGATCGGGCAGGTCGGCGGCCCGGCCGCGTTCGCGACCTTCGCGGAGCTCGACGTCCTGACGCCCTCGCGCTGAAGCGGCTCGGTCGGCCCCCTGGGGCGAACGGAGCGGGGCGGCCGGGCGATATGTACAGTCACCGCCGCGGCGAGGTCGATCTCGTCCGGAGGCCCGCCGGGGGTTCGAAGCGCCCCGATGGGGGTCGGCGAACGTGGCGCGCTGCCGAGAGGCCGTGGGAGTTCTTGGGGTGGACCAACCGGCGGCGAGCACGACAGGTTCGACCGAGCGGCCGCTGGCACGGAGCCTTTTCAAGCTCGCCCGGCCCCACCAATGGGCCAAGAGCGCGTTCGTTCTCGTCGGGCCCTTCTATAGCTTGGGCGATTCTCAGCGACCGCTGCTCCAGGTGCTCGTGCCGGCGGGGCTGGCTGCGGCGGCCTTCGCGCTGGCCTCGAGCTCCTGCTACGTCGTCAACGACATTTTCGACGCCGAGGCGGACCGCCTGCACCCAAGAAAGGCCCGGCGCCCCGTGGCGTCGGGCGCCGTCGCGCCCCGGACAGCCTGGCTTTTCGCCGCGGCGCTGCTCGTCGCGTCCGCCCTGCTGGTCCTGGCGATCCCTCCGGCGGAGGGCGATCCGGTGCGGGGCGTGGTCGGGCTCACGATCGCTCTCTATGTGCTGAACGTGACGCTGTACTCGATTTGGGTGAAACACCTCCTGATTGCGGACGTGATGGGTCTTTCGCTCGGATTTGTCTTGCGTGTGATCGGGGGTTGTGCGGCCGTGGCGGTCGCCCCCTCGACATGGCTGCTGAACTGCACGTTCTTCCTCGCGATGTTCCTGGCGTTCGGCAAGCGGCTGGGCGAGCGGCGGACGGCCGGCGCCAGCGTGGCGCAGATCCGGGCGGTGCAGGCGGCGTACACCGACGACATGCTGCGGATGGCGGTGGTCGTCACGGCCGTGGTGACGCTGCTCAGCTACGCCGGGTACGTCCAGGCGCGAGAGGACGACTACGCCGCGGGCGCGGTGGCGGATTTCAACCTGCTCTGGCTGACGGTGCTCCCGGCAACCTTCGGACTGCTCCGCTGTATGGTGCTCCTGGAGCGGGGCGATTACGACGACCCCACGGAGCTTGCGCTCCGGGACCGGGGGTTCGCGCTCGCCGGTGTGGTGTTCGCGCTGCTGACGGTCTGGCTCATTGTGCAATTCCGCATTGATGGAACCCCTTGAGCCCAGGAGCGTCGAACCCGCGGCGGGGTCGGTCGGTATCCTGCTCTTTGGATGGGCTTGGGAGCGCGCGGTCACGCGGCCGCGCGTGCTGTGTGGGTCAGCTCTGCCGGGGCGCCGGCCGGGCGCATAGGAGCAACGTGTGATGAGAACTACGGACCTGATCAAGCGCCTGGCGGTCTTGGCGGCCGGCGGCGCGTTCGTGTTCGGCGCGGTGGCGGCGCAGGTGCAGCCGGGCGAGAGGACCGATCCGCCGGCCGGCGGGGAGCCCGCGGCGGACGGGCAGGCTCAGCCCGACGCGGCGGAGCTCCCGCCCCAGCTCGCGGCGCTGCGCGCGGCGATGGAGGGCGGCAACGGCCCGAAGAAGGGCGAGAGCGACGAGCTGCCCAAGTTCGAGGATGTCTCGAAGGATTTCCGCAAGGTGATCTCCACCGCGGACGGGGCGACGAGCCTGTACACGATCTGGGTGCGCGACAAGGACGGGCAGATGCTCGCCGAGCTGCCGCGCGGGTATGAGCGTCAGTACCACTTCATGGCGATGACCGTGGCGGGCGGCGACCTGTGGGCCGGCCTGCAGGCGGGCGATCAGTACTTCTACTGGAAGCGGTACGACAAGCGCCTGGCGATGATCTCGCCGAACGTGGCGACGCGCACGACCGGCGACCAGGAGTCGCACGCCTCGGTCGAGAACATCTTCACCGATCAGGTGATCCTCGACCTGCCGATCGTGGCGATGGGCCCGGGCGGGCAGCCGGTGATCGACCTGGACGAGCTTCTGGTCGAGAACGCGTCCAAGTTCTTCGGGCGCGACGCCGCGGGCCTCAACGGCCGCCTCACCGAGGTGAAGACCGCCAAGGCCTTCCCGGAGAACATCGAGGTGGGGATCGAGGGCCCGGTGACGGGCGGGAACCTCCGCGAGTTCCACTACTCGATCAGCATGATCCCGGAGAACACTGGGTACAAGCCGCGCGAGGCCGACACGCGCGTGGGCTTCTTCACGACGACCTACCGCGACCTGGGCAAGTTCAACAACGACGACAAGTGGGTGCGGTACGTGAACCGCTGGAAGCTGGAGAAGGCCGATCCGAAGCTGGCGATGAGCCCGCCGAAGGAACCGATCGTCTTCTACATCGAGCACACGGTGCCGGTGCGCTACCGCCGTTGGGTGCGCGAGGGCGTGCTGCAGTGGAACAAGGCCTTCGAGCAGGTGGGGATCGCCAACGCGATCGAGGTGTATTACCAGGACAAGACCACCGGCGCCCACATGGACAAGGACCCGGAGGACCGCCGGTTCAACTTCATCCGCTGGCTGAGCAACGACATCTCGACGGCGATCGGGCCGAGCCGCGTCGACCCGCGCACGGGGCAGATCCTGGATGCGGACGTGGTGCTGACCGACGGCTGGATCCGGGCGTTCTGGTACCAGTACAACAAGACGCTGCCGGACATCGCCATGGAGGGGTTCAGCCCCGACACGATGGCGTGGCTGGAGGCGAACCCGCACTGGGATCCGCGCGTCCGCATGGCGGCGCCCGGCGAGCGCGACCACATGCTGGCCGAGCGGGCCCGGCGCGGCGTGCTGGCGTACGGCGGACACCCGATCGCGCAGGGCGACACCTCGCTCATGGGCGACGAGCAGCTCGACGGCCTGACCGGGCGGGTGAGCCAGCTCAACGGCCTCTGCATGGCGTCGAACGGCAAGGCGATGGACCTCGCGGTCGCGCGGATGACCTGGGACATGTTCCAGGCGATCGGCCTCGACGAGCAGCGCAAGGCCGAGCCGCAGGCGGCGGAGCAGGATCCGCCCGAGGGCGAGCCGCAGATCCCGGCGGCGGTGCTCGACGCGCTGAAGCGGAAGCTCGCCGAGGGCGAGCAGCTCGAGGGCCTGCCCCCGGAGATCCTGGCGATGCTCGAGCCGGAGGCGCAGCCGGAGGAGCCGCCGGCCGATCCGACGGAGCCCGAGGCGCCCGAGCCGACGCCCGTGGAGGGCGGCGACGAGCCGGAGGACGAGCTGATCGACGGCGTGCCGGAGTGGTACGTGGGCCCGATGCTCGCCGAGCTGGTCGCGCACGAGGTGGGGCACACGCTGGGCCTGCGCCACAACTTCGCGGGCACGAGCGCCTACTCGCTCGACGAGATCAACAGCGAGGAGTTCAAGGGCAAGAAGCCCTGGTCCCTCTCGGTGATGGACTACAACCCCCACAACATCAACATGGACGATGAGACGATCCAGGGCGACTACGCCGTGATCGACATCGGCGCCTACGACAAGTGGGCGATCAAGTACGGCTACACGCCCGACGACAAGGAGGCCGAGAAGCTCGCCGGCCAGAGCGCGGACCCGAACCACCGCTACCTCACCGACGAGGACACGTGGGGCCCGGATCCCTACGCCCGCCGCTACGACATGGGGTCCGATCCCCTGAGCTACGCGCAGCAGCAGCGGGAGCTCTCTGACGCGCTCCGTTCCAAGCTGCTCGACCGCTTCGTGAAGGACGGCGACAGCTGGGCGAAGGCGCGCCAGGGCTACCTGGTGACGCTGGGCATGCAGACCAAGGCCATGAGCATGATGGCCAACTGGCTCGGCGGGTCGCACTTCTACCGCGACCATAAGGGCGACGAGAACGGGCGCGCGCCGATCGGGAACGTCTCGCCCGACCGGCAGCGCGAGGCGCTCAAGTTCGTCATCGACAACGCGTTCTACGACGATGCCTTCGGCCTCAGCCCGGAGATCCTCCACCACATCACGGTGGACAAGTGGCTCGACGAGGGCGGCATCGAGGAGGCGATCGAGGATCCGACCTGGCCGATCCACGACCGCATCCTGGGCATCCAGGCCTCGGCGCTCACCATGGTGATGAACCCCACGGTGCTCCAGCGGGTGTACGACAACGAGGCCCGGATCCCGGCGGGCGAGGACGCGTTCACCATGGCGGAGCTGCTCGACACCCTCACCGCCGCGGTGTTCACCGAGGTGAACGGCTCGCCGGACCACAAGTTCACGGCGCGCGACCCGATGATCTCGAGCCTCCGCCGGAACCTCCAGCGCGAGTACATCCAGCGGCTGATCGACCTCTCGATCGCCGGGCGCGACGGCAGCGCGGCCTTCCGCCCCATCTCCGACCTGGCCACCTACACGCTCCGGCAGCTCAGCGGCCGGATGGGCAGCGCCACCGAAGGACCGGGCGCGAAGAACATCGATCCGTACACCCTCAGCCATCTGAGTGAGTGCAAGGCCCGCGTCGATCGCGTGCTCGACGCCTCGTACATCTACAACGCCGAGGACATGCGCCCGCCGGCCCCGATCATCACCATGCCCGGATTCGGGCAGGATGAGCAGCGGTAACGTCGCACGTCCGACAGTGTGACCCACACGCACCGGGCTGCTCCCTTACCGGGGGCAGCCCGGCTTTCTTTGGGCCTCGGGTCGCGAGTCTTGGGCCTTGGGTCGGGAGCCGCGAGCGGCGGCTGGCGGCGAATCCGACGTCTCGTTGCCCGCGATACCCTGTATCCCCCGCGCGCCACACTCCACACTTCGTACCCCCATGCCCATCTCTCTCTGGTTCAATCTCGCTCGCTCCGGGGGCACGCTCATGGCCCGGTGCCTGGGATGCATGGAGGGCGTGCTGCTGCTGAGCGAGGTGCACCCGCTTGGCGTGCGCACGATCGATCCGGCGGAGCAGGCGGCCGCCTGGCACGGGCTGCTGAGCGGCGCGGAGCTCCCCCGTTGGGCGGGAGGCCGGCGCCGCTTCGACGAGCTGATCGGGCTCCTGGCCGAGCGGGCCGAGCGCCGCGGGAAGACGCTGCTCCTCCGCGACTGGTCGCACCTGGACTTTGTGGGCGCCCCGTTCGTCGAGCCCAGCCTGACCAGCCGCACAGCCGCGATCCTGGCCGGCGCGCTCGCGCCGCGGCGCTTCGCGACAGTTCGACACCCCGCCGATCAATGGGCGAGTCAGCAGGAGCTGGACCTGCTCCGCGGCAAGGTGGATCTCGGCGCCTATGCGCGGGGCTGCCACGCATTCGCGAGGCTTGCCGAGCGGACCGGGTTCGTGCGATACGAAGATTTCACGCGCGATCCCGAGGCCGAGCTCGAACGCCTCTGCGCCGGCTTGGGCGTTCCCTACGACTCCGGCTGGCGCGGCAAGTACCGCGCCTACTCCCACATCACCGGCGATCCCGCGGCCGCGGCCCGGACGGTGGGGGAGATCCGTCCGGCGCGCCGGCGTGAGCTCGCGCCCGGAGTGCGCGCGGAGCTCCTGCGCAACGAAGACTACCTCGGGGCATGCGGGCTGCTGGGGTACGAACCCTGAGCGGACCGGCGCGATCCGTGCACCGGCCGGACGCCCCGGCAGCGGTGCGGGCGCGGTGCAACAATGCCGCCGTGAGCCTCCCGGCCTCGGACATCATCCGCCGGCGCGTCGTCGTGCTCGGCTCGACGGGATCGATCGGCACGCAGACGCTCGCGGCGATCGATCACCTCAACGCGCTCGCCGACTCCGGCGTCACGCGCCAGCGGTTCGAGATCGTCGGGCTCGCGGCCCGGTCGCAGGCCGACAGGCTCGCGGCCCAGGCCGAGCTGCACGGGGTCCGCGCCGTCGCGATCGCCTCCGACGAGGTCGTGTTCGGCGCGGGCGTGCGGTGCTTCCGCGGCGGGAGCGGGCCGGAAGAGCTGGTGCGCGAGACACGCCCGGATCTGGTCGTGGCGGCGATGGTGGGGGCCGCGGGGCTGCCGGCGACCCTCGCCGCCGTCGAGCTCGGGATCGACGTGGCGCTCGCGAACAAGGAGACGCTGGTCGCGGCGGGCGAGATCGTCTCGCCGCTGGCGCGGCGGACGGGCGCGCGGCTGCTCCCGATCGACAGCGAGCACTCGGGGCTGTGGCAGTGCCTGCAGGGCCTCGGCGGCGCGGGCGAGCGGCCGACACCGCCGTGCGCTGCGCCCGCTGTGGTCGAGCGGGCGATCCTCACGGCCTCGGGCGGGCCGTTCCGCACGACGCCGCTGGACGAGATGCGCCGCGCGACGCCGGCGCAGGCGCTCGCGCACCCCACCTGGGCGATGGGCCCCAAGAACACCATCGATTCGGCGACGATGGTGAACAAGGGCCTCGAGCTCATCGAGGCGCACTGGCTCTTCGGGCTGGGGGCCGAGCGGCTGGGAGTGCTGGTGCATCCCCAATCGATTGTGCACGCGATCGTGGAGCTGGCGGACGGCTCGTCGATCGCGCAGCTCGCGGCGGCGGACATGCGGTGCCCGATCCAGCTCGCGCTCACGTGGCCGGCGCGGGCACCCGGGTGCGCGCGCAGAATCGATTGGCGCGAGATGGGGAGGCTCGAGTTCGAGGAGCCGGACCACGAGCGCTTCCAGGCGGTTGAGCTTGCGTTCGGGGTGATCCGCGAGGGGGGCACGGCGGGGGCGGTGTTCAACGCCGCGAACGAAGTGGCGGTGGCGGCGTTCCGCGCCGAAGCCATTCCGTTCGGACGGATTGTGGAGATCGTGGCCGCGGCGTTGGAGCGGGTTCCACACCGGGCGGCGGATTCGCTCGGCGCGGTGCTGGAGGCGGATGCAGAGGCGAGGGAGTTCGCGAAGGCAGAGCTGTAGCGAGGCCGCGTGTTCACGCACGACAGGCATTTCGAGCAAGCTGGATTCGAGCTGCTGCTCCGCTGAGCTTCGACGCGCGGTCCAAAGCTCGCCTCAGGGATGGGGCGGCTCCCGATCGTCCGCGAGGCGCCGACGATCTCCTTATCATGGCGGCGGAAGGAGTCGATATGGCTTTCCTGGTGACCGGCGGCGCAGGCTACATCGGGTCGCACGCCGCGAAGCGGCTCCTCGCCGAGGGCGAGCGCGTGGTCGTGCTGGACAATGTCTCTCGCGGGCACGCCGAGGCGGTGGAGGCGCTGCGCCCCATCTCGGGCGGCAGGCTGGAGTTCGTCCGGGGCGATATCGGGGATCGTGAGCTGGTCCGGGCTGCGCTGCGCGATCATGGCATCGATTCGGTCATGCACTTCGCCGCGCTGGCGCAGGTCGGCGAGTCGGTCGCCGAGCCTCTCCTCTATTATCGGAACAATACAGCCTCCGCGCTCACGCTGATCGAGGAGTGCGTCGGCGCGAGGGTGCGCCGATTCATCTTCTCGTCCACGTGCGCGACGTACGGCGAGCCGGCAGACGAGCACATCCCGATCGACGAGGAGTGCCCGCAGCGCCCGATCAGCCCCTATGGGATGAGCAAGCTCCACGTCGAGCACATGCTGCGGGACGCGGCCGCGGCCACCGCGCGCCATGGGAAGGAGTTCGCGTTCGCCGCGATGCGGTACTTCAATGTCGCAGGCTGCGACCCCGACGGGCTGATCGGCGAGGACCACGACCCCGAGACGCACCTGATCCCCGTGGTGATCCAGAGCGCGCTCGGCCTCCGCGAGGCCGTGACGATCTTTGGGGAGGACTACCCGACGCCCGACGGCACGTGCATCCGCGACTACATCCATGTGGCCGACCTGGTGGACGCCCACCTCGCCGTGCTGCGGGCGCTGCACCCCGGCGAGGGCCGCGCGTACAACCTGGGAATCGGCAGGGGTTACTCGGTGCGCGAGGTGATCGAGAGCGTGCGCCGGGTCAGCGGCCGGCGCTTCGAGGTGCGGTCCGGCGAACGCCGGCCCGGCGACCCGCCGCGCCTCTTTGCCGATCCGTCCCGCATCCGGTCGGAACTCGGCTGGACGGCGGGCGTCAAGAGCCTCGACGAGATTGTCGCCACCGCATGGAATTGGTTCCGGACCCACCCCCGGGGATATCGCACATGAGATCGATGCTCTCCGCTTCTCTGCTTGCCGTGTGGCTCGCTCCCCAAGCCCACGCGATGCAGGCCGCGGCCGAGGCGGCGCCGCTGCCCGCGTTCGCGGAGGAGGCCGCCGCGCTCGAATGGCCGTCGCGGGCTGCCTCGGTCGTGCGGGAAGTCGAGGTGGGGCCGTGGCAGCTCCGCTGGGTCGGCACGTTTCCGATCGGCTGGCTCGAGGCCGAGCGGGAGGATGCCGCCGCCCTGCTCGGGCCGATCGGGGCCGAGGCGTCCGCTCTCCGCTTCGAGGGCGAGGGCTCGGTGCTGGTGAGGATGCCGATGGGGGAGCCGTCGGCGAGCGCCCGCATCGCGGGGAAGCCAGCCGCGGCGTACGAATATCTCTCCGCCTCCGCCGCTCGGGATACCGACGGCGAGGAGGTGCTCCAGGTGCAGCGCACCTGGTTCGCCCTCTACGAGCCCAAGTCCAAGCCGAAGGAGGCTTCCGGCGGGAGCAAGGGCATGGTTGTGCTGCTCCCGGGGATGTTCGGCACGCCGGAGCCGGTCATCGACAGCATGGTGGGCATGCTCCGGCTCCGCGGGTGGCACGTCCTCCGCATGCTCACCCATCCTTCCCGGTTCACCGAGAAGGCCTCCTACGCCATCGTGCCCGGCGGCGAGATCGAGGCAGTCGCGTCCGGCATCGCCGCGGAGTTTGACGACCGGGCAGGAGAGTGCGCGCTGGCGGTCAACGCGGTGTGTGCCCGGATCGCCGCGGATCGCCCGTCGGCGCCGGTGGATCACCGCGTCGGTCTGGGATTGAGCGGCGGCGGGATGATTCTCTCCACCGTGGTGGCGAGCGACGTGGAGGCGTACCGGGCCGCGGTCTTCGTGGGGGCGGGGTGCGACTTCGCGCAGGTCGCCGTCCAGAGCAACTACACCGACTGGATCGATTCGGTGCACATCGGGTGGGTCGGCGAGCCGAGCGAGGCGGACCGGCGGCTGTTCACCGAGACCTACCGCGCGGAGGCGTCGCTGGACAGCTATTCGACGGCCCCGCTCCTGGCGGGGCTCCCCATGCTCATGATCCATGGGGAGGCGGATCAGGCGGTGCCGGCCGCGATGGGCGACCTGCTCTGGGAGCGGCTCGGCATGCCTGAGCGGTGGTCGGCGCCGCTGGGGCACGAGACGCTCTTCCTTGTGTACCTGCCCAGCCGGACGCCTGCCCTGCTCGACTGGCTCGACGCTCGCGCGGACGGCTGAGCCCCGCCGGGCCTGTAGGATGTGCCCATGCTGAACCGCCGCACTTTCGTGGGGATCGCCGCCGCGCTCGCGCCGGCGGTCTCGCTTTCCGCCCGCGCGCAGGAAATCGACCGCTGGTACGAGATCTGGATATCGGGGTCGCGCTCCGGCTGGTCTCACGAGACGGTGACCACCGAGGGCGACCGGGTGACGACGGCGAACGAAATGCGCCTCACGATCGGGCGCGCCGACCAGAACATCGAGATCGCCACCGACACGTGGTTCGTCGAGACGACCGGCGGCAAGCCGATCGAGATGCGCGTGCGTCAACAGTTCGGGCCGGTCCCGGTGGCGACCGCGTACGAATTCCGCGAGAGCGACGTGCTCGTGCGCAGCGAGCAGGGGGAAGTGGAGAAGCAGACGACGATGCCCCTGCCCGAGGGGGAGTGGCTTACGCCCCGCGCCGCCGCGGACTACCTGAGGCAGCGGCTGACCTCCGGCGCGACGGAGATCACGATCCGCACGCTCGACCCATCGAACGGACTGGCGCTCGTGACCACGACGCGGCGCGACATCGCGCCGGCGGATGTCGAGGGCCCCGCGGGGCGAGTGAAGGGCTACACGGCGAAGACACGGACGAAGGTCGGACCGAACGACATCCCCTCCGACGAGTGCTTCGACCGCGAGGGCACGCTGTTGCGCAACGAGTCGAGCCTCGGCGGCATGAAGATGACGATGATCGCCTCCACGCGCGACCGCGCGATGCTGAAGGCCGACCCCGCCGAGCTCATGATCTCCACGTTCGTGAAGCCCGACAGGCGCATCGCCTCGCCGCGTTCGCGGACCGCGGCGGTTTTCCGGATCAGCATCGCCGAGGGCGAGCTGCCGCAGATCCCCGGGTCCGCGTTCCAGCGCGCGGAGATGATCGACGACCGCACCGCCCTGGTCCGGGTGAACACGCGCGTGCGCGAGCCCGCGGTGGACGTGGATCGGGCAGCACACCTCGCGGCGACAACCTACCTCGACAATGACGACGAACTCATCCGACAGCTCGCCGCCCAGGCCGTCGGGGGGGTGCCGGCCGACGATCCGCCGGCCCAGGCCGAGGCGCTGCGCCGCTTCGTACACCGCCACATCAAGACGAAGGATCTCGGCGTGGCGTTCGCGACCGCGTCCGAGACGGCCCGCTCCTGCGAGGGCGACTGCTCGGAGCACGGCGTGCTGCTCGCGGCGATGCTCCGGGCGGCGGGCATTCCATCGCGCGTGGTCGCGGGGGTGGTGTACGTGGACGAATTCGCGGGCGAGAAGGGCGTGTTCGGCTACCACATGTGGACCCAGGCCCTGCTCGGGAGCGGGCAGGAGGAAGCGTGGGTGGACCTCGACCCGACGCTCGGAGCCGACACGGCCTTCGACGCGACGCACATTGCGTTCGCGACCAGCAGGCTCGATGAGGGCGAGGCGATGGGCTCGCTCTCGGCCATTGCCCCCCTGCTCGGGACGCTCGAGATCAAGGTCGAGGAGATCGAGTGACCTCCGTCCCGCCGATCGAGCCCCGTCTGCCCGCGCGCGACCCGCGCGGCCACAAAGGGACGTTCGGCACGGTGGGGGTCGTCGGCGGGTGCGTGTCGGGGCGGGTCCGCATGACCGGCGCGCCCGCGCTGGCCGCGCTGGGGGCTTTGCGTGCCGGCGCCGGGCTGGTCAAGCTCCTGTGCCCTGAGCCGGCTCTCGGGCACGTCATGGCCCTGGCTCCCTCGGCGACGGGCAGGGCCATCCCGGTGGATGCGGCC
>DASRXL010000145.1:0-9598 GCA_035654175.1 Phycisphaerales bacterium | reverse complement strand
CTTCTTGGGCGTGGAGGGTTCGACCGGCTTCCCCGCGCCAGACAGGGGAGGAGACGGCGTCTCGGGCTCGGGAGTGCCGAGAGCGGAGTCGGTGTCGAGGATGGCAGCGGCGGCGTGATGCATCAGGTCCATGTGCTCCCTCCGAGCGGCGGGTGTGCGTCTGCCCCTATGTTCGCACGGGCCCCGCGCGGCGGGAAGAGGGCGTGCGGCGAGTTGCACGATCCGGCGCGCAGGCGCGGACATCGGGGCAGATTGCGCGCGCGGATGTGGACATTGTCCAGGCGCGGGCGGGCGGGTGGCCTCCTATAGATCTCTGGAGAGAGGGGTGCGACATGAACGGCGAGTTCACCAACACCTATGAGGATCGGACGCGTGCGGCCTCGTACGCGGGGCTGGAGTTTCCGGGGACGTATTCCCTCGCGTTCAGGGACTTGCCGGCGATCATCGGGCGGCACGTGTCGGGGACGCGGGCGCTCGACTTCGGGTGCGGAGCGGGGCGATCCACGCGGTTCTTGAAAGCGCTCGGATTCGAGACGGTGGGGGCGGACATCTCGGAGGAGATGCTGGCGCGTGCTCGCGAGCGGGACCCGGCCGGGGACTACCGGCTCGTGCGCGAGGACGGGCTGGGCGGACCGGCCTTGTTCGATCTGGTGCTGTGCGCGTTCCCCTTCGACAACATCCCGACGATGGAGAAGAAAGCGGCGATCCTCTCGGGGCTGCGGCGGGCGCTCGCGCCGGAGGGCCGGATCGTGAACCTGGTCACGTCGCCGGAGACCTACCTGCACGAGTGGGCGTCGTTCTCGACGAAAGACTTTCCGGAGAACCGGACGGCCAAGAGCGGCGACCGGGTCAGGGTGGTGATGCTCGACGTGGAGGATCGGCGTCCGGTGGACGACGTGCTGTGGACGGAGGAGGCGTATCGGGAGACGTATTCGCGCGCGGGCCTCGAGGTGGTCGAGGTGTGCAGGCCGCTGGGTCGGCAGGACGAGCCGTATGCGTGGGTGAGCGAGACGAGGGTTGCGCCGTGGACGATCTACGTGCTGCGGCGGGGGTGATGGGGCGACGAGCGGCCCTTCACGAAAGGAGCGGGCGATGTCCGACCACGTCTACAAGGTGATCGAGGTGGTGGGTTCGAGCGCGGAGTCGAGCGACGCGGCCGCGCGGCGGGCGATCGAGGTGGCGGCGGAGACGGTGAAGAACATGCGGTGGTGCGAGGTGGTGGAGACGCGGGGGCACATCGAGGGGCAGAGGATCGCGCACTGGCAGGTGAAGGTGAGGATCGGGTTTACGTTGGAGAGGTCGATGTGAGACGCGTGCGCGTCGGAGGTGGAGGTTGTCGCGCCGGTCCATGGAGGGCGTGGCGCGATGCGTCGCGATGCGGGCGCATGTGCCGCGGTTCTTCGCCCCCGGAGGGGGCGCTGTCGCTAGCCCCGGGCGCAGCCCGGGGTTGGAGGAATGGCCCTCCGCGGAGCCCCGGATGGGGCGAAGGTATTGTCGATTTGTTACGTTGCCCGGCATGGCACACTCATACACCTCCCTCTACACCCATTTCGTCTTCTCCCCCAATGACCGCATAGAGCGCACCCTGCCCGAGATGCCTCCGCGCCTTATCGAATACGTAGGCGGGATCATGCGCCCCGAGAAGTGCGCGCTCATCGGCGCCAACGCCGTAGCGGATCACATCCATCTGCTGGCGCAGGTGCACCCGTCGGTTGCGCCCGCCGCCCTCATGCGCGAGGTGAAGTCGCGGAGCTCGTCATTCATCAGGGAGATGTTCCACGAGCGAGAGTGGTGCGGATGGCAGGAGGGGTACGGGGCCTTCTCGGTGAGCCGCTCAGGCATTGACGTTGTGAAGGAGTACATCGCGCGACAAGAGGAGCATCACCGACGGATGACGTTTCAAGAGGAATTCGTTGCGATGCTCGACAAGCACGGGATTGAGTATGACCTGCGGTACTTGTGGGATTGAGTGCGGGAGCAGGCGGAAGGTACCTTCGCCCCCTTCGGGGGCTCTGGCCGGGGCGTGCGGGTACCCCGGGCTGCGCCCGGGGCTAGCGACAGCGCCCCCGTTGGGGGCGGGGAAGCGTTGCGGTTCGGGTCGGAGGGGGGCATTGAGGAACGATGGTGGTCGATGCGATGTCGTGAGCAGACGGGCGGTACCTTCGCCCCCTCCGGGGCTCGGGGTGCTGCGTGTGCGGGTGTCCCCGGGCTGCGCCCGGGGCTAGCGACAGCGCCGCCGTTGGGGGCGGGAAGGCGGCTCGATGCAGCGCGGTGACGGCGACGCCAAGCATGCCACGAGCTCGTCGCTGGAGAACTGCAGCCTCACAGGTCCCCCCGCCGCCTCACAGATTTCCCCGCCGCTCCTGCTCCAGCTCCAGCGCTTCGAAGAGCGCCTTGAAGTTGCCCTTGCCGAAGGACTGGCTGCCGCGCCTGCAGATGATCTCGAAGAAGAGGGTGGGGCGGTCCTGCAGGGGCTTGGTGAAGAGCTGGAGGAGGTAGCCCTCGTCGTCGGCGTCGACGAGGATGCCGAGGTCGCGGATGCGCTTGTGGTCCTCCTTCACGCCCTCGTGGCCGTGCTGGCGGAGGGTCTTCTCGACGCGGTCCCAGACGAGCTCGTAGTAACTGTCGGGGAGGGCGAGGAAGTCCACGCCGCGCCGGCGGAGCTCGGCGACGCTGGAGAGCTCGTCGTCGGTGCGGAGGGCGAGGTGCTGGACGCCCGGGGTGTCGTTGTGCCAGTCGAGGTATTCCTGGACCTGGCTCTTCTTGAGGCCGGCGGCGGGCTCGTTGATGGGCATCTTGATGAGGTGGTTGCCGGAGGCCATGACCTTGGACATGAGGGCGGAGTACTCGGTCGAGATGTCCGCGTCGTCGAAGTGCTTGAACATGGCGAAGCCGAGGACGTTCTCGTACCACTCGACCCAGTCATTCATCTTGCCTTCCTCGACGTTGCCGACGAGGTGGTCCACGTACTTGAGGCCGCAGGGGTGGCGGGTGTTGTGCTCGTTGACGGGCGAATCGATCTTCTTGAAGACGGGCATGAACTCGGCGCCCTTCTTGACGTTGGGGAGGGCGTAGTGGCCTGCGCGGCTGACGAAGGTGTGGATGCAGCGGCCGTAGGTGTGGATGCTGGCGACGGTGACCGTGCCGCGGTCGTCCTGGATGACGCGGGGCTCGCGCGCGGGCTCGGCGCCGTTGCGGACGGCCTGCTCGTACGCGGCCACCGCGTCGTGGACGGTGAAGGCGACGTCCTTGACGCCGTCGCCGTAGAGCCTGATCTCGTCGGCGGCGGGATGGTCCTTGGTGAGCGGCGTCGTGAGCATGAGGCGGATGTTGCCCTGGGTGAGCAGGTAGTCGGCCTCGTCGCGCGAGCCGGTGGTGAGGTCGGCGATCTGGGAGACGTGGAAGCCGAAGGTGTGGGCGTAGAAGTAGGCGGCCTGCTTGGCGTTGCCCACATAGAAGCGGACGTGATCGACGTCGATGAGCTGCAGCGGATCGCCGGCGCCGGCGGGGACGCCGGCCGGGGTCGTCTTGGCGGTGGTCATGCTGGGCCTCCCTGCTGGGGCTTCTTCATGTTGATGGGTTCCCGGCGTTGGGACCGATGGATTGTAGAGGACCGGGTCCTGGGGGTAAGGCGCGGCCCGCGCGTGCCGGAGTTTGTACGGGCCGCCGGGAAGAGATGACAGAGAGGCTAGTGTGTCCTATCCTACTGCCTTGATATTCGGCACCGCCGCGCCACGCCGGGAAGGATCGTGGGACTCGCGTGGGCGGCACGGTGCGGCAGGGGCTAGGTGCGCAAGCCGGACGGAATCGGCGGCGTTCCGGCTTGAGGGCGTGTTCGAATGACCGACCTGACTGGGCGTGTGCGCTTTGGTCCCTACAAGCTCGTGCGCCAGCTGGCGCCGTCGCGGCTGGCGGAGCGGTGGCTGGCTCTCCGGGAGCACGATCAGACAAGCCACGCCGTGTACCGGTTCGGGATCTGCGAGAACCGCGTCGAGCGCCGCCGGCACAGCCGCGCGATGCAGATGCTCAGCGGGCTCCAGCATCCCCATCTCCTCGCGATCGAGATGTGCTCGTTTGAGGCGGGCGACGAGCCGTGGGCGGTGGCCCCCTACACGGGCAACCACGAGGGGATCGTGACGCTCGAGGACGTCGCGAAGGCCAAGGGCGACATGCTGCCGCCCTTCGAGGCCGAGCGGGCTGTGCTGCAGGTGCTCGAAGGGGTGGCGCACGCGCACGGCGCCGGAGTCGCCAACGGGCCGATCGGGATCGACCAACTGCTGGTGGACCGGCACGGGTGCGTGCTGGTGGAGATGTACGGCGTCGGGCGGGTGCTGCAAGGGCTCGAGCGGATGAACTCGGAATTGATTCGGGACGAGGTGCGCTCGGTCGTCGAGATCGCGTACCGGCTGGTGACGGGGCTGACGGCGGAAGAGCCGCGGATCCCGGCGGCGCGGCTGGCCAAGCGGCTGCCCCGGGCGTTCGAGGAGTGGCTGGAAGAGGGGCTGAGCGCGAGCGCCGGGTTCCAGAGTGCGGCGGAGGCGGTCTCGAAGCTGCCGCACCGCCGGTCGGAGCAGGAGCCGTCGCGGGTGCGCACCGTGCTCGGGCGGCTGCGGGCGTGGTCGCGCTAGCGGCGGCTTCGGGCGGGCGCTCTTTCCAGAGCATTTGAGTGGAGCGTCAGCCTCCGTCGCCGGAAGGGGCGGAGTCCGCGTCGGCCACTTCGCGCCGGAGCTTGTCGAGGCGGGCGCGGTCGGCGGCGGTGAGCCGGCCGGAGAAATTCGCCTCCAGTCGATCGGCGATCGCGCCGGCGTGCGGTTCGGCCAGGGCGTGCTCGAGCGCGTCGAGCCAGGCGGCGGGGGAGGCGTCGAGGTCCTCGGCCTCGTCGATCCGATTGAGCCAGAGGAGCAGGGTGGCGCGCAGATCGGTGAGCTCCGGCGCGGGCGCGGGCGTTTGACCCTCAGGGATGAGCGAGAGCGCGCTCAGAGCCTCCGCCGGGCTGTTGAGCTCGAGATTGGCGCGGGACAGGAGCAGCAACCCCTCCGCGAGGTGAGGCGGGTCGGCGGGAGCGCCGAGGCGCTCGGCGCTGGTGAGCGGGTTGAGCACGAGGAGCGCCTCGTCGGGGGTGGACGCGGCCTTGGCGAGGCTGACGAGCTCTGCGCTCGAGAGCACCGCCGCGCACTCGGTCAGCACCCGGGCGCGCACGTGCGGCGAGGGGGCGGGCAGCCCGGCCAACGCCGTGTAGCCGGCGGCGTCGTGCATGTGGGTGAGCACGGCCCTCGAGGTGGCCTCGAAAATGGACGGGTCGCTCTGGGCGGCCGCGAGGAGGAACTTCACCTGGTCTTCGCGGAGCGAGAGCGCTTCGGCGGCGGTGACGCGGACGGCGGGATCGACGGAGGGGTCGAGGAGTGCGCGGATGCGAGCGACGTCCTCGGAACCTCCGAGGGCGACGAGCAGGCGCGAGGCCGAGGCGGTGAGGGACTCGGGCCCGAGCGAGCGGATCGCGTCCAGGACCGCGGCTCGATCCTCCGGGCTCTCGAGGTATCCGGCGCGGAGCAGCACCCAGGCGAGCGCCGCGGCCCGGAGGCGTGTGGCGGTGGGGGCATCGAGCCAACGGAGCATCGGGCGGACGGCGCCGGCGGACGGCCAGCGGGACGCCGCGAGCAGGAGCGCCTCGGCGGCGCGCGGATCCGTTTCTCGGGCGAGAGCCGCGAGCACCGCGGTGTCCGCTCCGGCGGGGACGAGTCGGTTGAGGACGAGGGCGGCTTGTGAGCGCACGAGGGGGTCGGGGCTCTGGAGGAGGCTGACGGCGGCTTCGGAGACGGTCGAATCGAGGACGCGGCTCTCGCTGATTTCGCGGTTCACCAGCTCGAACCCCAGGTCTCTGAGCGCTGCGAGATCGCTGGTGAGCAGGCGCGCGAGCACGGCGGAGCGCTCTTCGATCGGGGTAAGCAGGTGGATCTGGCGCCACGCCTCGACGAGCCGCCGCTCGCTCTCGCCGAGATTGGTCTCCAGGTGCTGAGAGTGCCGGACGTGCGCGAGGAGCAGCTCCTGCTCCCACTGGCGATCACTCAGGGCGAGGGCGCCGGCGAGCCACTCCCGCCACGCCGCGGAATTGGTCCCGAGGTCGGCGCGCCCGCTGAGCCGGGCGAGGCTTCTGAGCGCCGCCTCCCGGGCGGCGGGCTCCTGCGACTCGGAGGCGAATTCGACGAGGGCGGCGGCGGCTTCACGGGTGCGGAAGGCGCGGAGGGCGCGGATCGCCTCGGTCCGGAGCGGGCTGGAGGGATCGCGGGCGATCGCGAGCGTGGGCTGGAGGGCGGCGGCGGGAGCTTGGGGAAGACCGGCGATCGCCAGCAGCACCCCTCGGGCGGCCTCTCCGCCGGTCGGATCGTGGGTGAGCAGGCCGACAGCGTCGGCGAGAGCGACGGCGGGGGGCGGCTGCTGGAGTATTTCGGAGGCCGCGGCGAGGCGCTGGTCGGGCGTCGCGGCGGGGGAGACGAGCACCTCGTACGGTGGAACGGTGGGATCGGCCTGCGCGGCCGAGAGAGGGGTCGCCAGGCCGCAGAGGGGGCCGAGCAGGGCGAGCACGGGGAGGAGGCGGCGGGCTGGGCGGAGAGCCGGCGGGCGATGGACGGGGTGTGGCGGTCGCTGGTGCATGTGACTTGGGACGGCTTTCGGCCAGAGACGGCCAAATCCTACACGAAGATGATGCGCATGGAACCGATCTCTTGCTTTGACTAGCATGACTGGTCGCGTTCCAGGGCCCTTTCTCCGGCGAGCGGTTATGAACGAGTGGTTCGACGCAGAGGATCACGTCGAGCGGGCGCACGAGCTGTACGAGGCCGGGCGCTGGGACGAAGCCGAAAAAGAGCTCCGGCAGGCGCTGGCCCGGAACCCTTTCCAGGCGGAATGGCACTTCAACCTTGCTCTGACGCTGGAAGCCGCGGGACGGTTCCGGGACGCGGCGGACTCGTACAAGAAGTCGTTCGAGCTGGGCCCGGCGGACGCGCAGACGGCGGTGCTGGTGGGGCTGAACTCGCTGCGGGCGGGTGATCCGGAGGGGTGCCTGCCGTGGCTGGAGAAGGCGTCGGAGCTCGATAACGCGCGGGCCGACGCGATGATCTATCGGATCGAGGCGTTGACGCAGCTCGGCAAGCACGAGCAGGCGGAGGAAGCCTTCTACCTTGCCCAGCAGGTGGAGCCCGACAACGCGGAGCTGTACGCGGCGATGGCCGAGTCGCTGCTGGCGCGGGAGCTGCACGACAAGGCGGTCTGGTGCCTGCGCGAGGCGGCGCGGCTCGATCCCGAGCTGCCGCGGGTGGAGGCGAAGCTGGCGGAGGCCTACGCCCGGACGGGCCGGCACGAGCGTGCGAGGCAGCTCTACCTGCGCGAGCTGCGCCGGGATCCGGGGAACATCGACACGCTGCTGGACCTGGGCGAGCTCCTGGTCGAGATGAACCGGGACGCGGACGCGTCCGAGAAGTTTCGCCGGGTGCTGGAGCTGGAGCCCGACAACGCGGACGCGCACTTCAACCTGGGGCGTCTGGCCTCGAAGCTGGGCGACCGGGCGGGGGCGCTGCGCCAGTTCGACCTGGTTGTGCGGCTGGACCCGAGCTACCCGCGGGCGCGCTGCCGGCTGGTCGCGGAGCTGCTGGACTCGCGTTCGCCGGGGGGCCTGGAGCGGGCGCACTCGCTGCTGCTTGCGGAGCTGCGCGACCAGAGCGAGCGGCCGGGGCGGTTCAGCGCCGAGGAGATGGACGAGCTCGGGCAACTGCTGCTGGACGCCGATCTTCCTTCCGAGGCCGAGCGGGTCTTCAAGCGGCTGATCGCGAGGCGGCCCAACGACGCGAAGGCGCACCATTCGCTGAGCGTGTGCTATTTCCTGCGGGGCGAGCGGGCGCACGGGATGGAGTGCGCCCGGGCGGCCCTGAGGCTGGAGCCGCGCTATATCGCGCCGATGCACAATCTGGCGATGGCGTACCTCGAGCAGGGTCAGTGGACGCGGGCGCGGTACTGGGCGACGCAGGCGCGCCGGCTGGATTCGGACGACCCGTCGCTGCGGCGGCTGCGCCTGAAGCTGCGGGTGCAGGCGATCTTCGAGGTGGCGCGGTGGGCGGGGCGGATTCTCAAGCCTGGGAAGCGGCGGGTCGCGGTGGAGTGCCCGGAGCGGGAGTGCGTCGGGGCCGCGGAGTAGCGGTGCCTGTCGCTCTCTTCCGTGATGCGCCTGTTGCGTCGGGGGGACCAGCCTTGGGGCGTCCGGCCGATATCGGCCCGGCAGGGGCGGGCTCGCTGGGGAGAGGGCGCGGCTAGCGCTGCTCGCGGAGGGCGAGCAGGCGGGCGGCCTCTTCGACGTCCTTGTCGCCGCGGCCGGAGCAGTTGATGACGACGTGCTCGTCCTCGCGCATCTCGATCGCCAGGCGCACGCCCTCGGAGACGGCGTGGGCGGATTCGAGTGCGGGGATGATGCCTTCGGAGCGGGCGAGGTGGAGGAAGGCGTCGAGGGCCTGGTCGTCGGTGCAGTGGGTGTACTTGACGCGTCCGGCATCTTTCCAGAAGGAGTGCTCGGGGCCGACGCCGGGGTAGTCGAGGCCGGCGGAGCAGGAGTGCACGGGGGCGGTCTGTCCGTTCTCGTCCTGGAGCACGTAGCTCAGCGAACCGTGGAGCACGCCGGGCTGGCCGAATGCGAGGGGGGCGGCGTGTTTCCCGGGCTCGTTCGAGGTGCCGCCGGCCTCGACGCCGACGAGCCGGACGGAGGCGTCCTCGATGAAGGGGTAGAAGATGCCCGCGGCGTTTGACCCGCCGCCGACGCAGGCGACGACCGCGCCGGGCAGCTTGCCCATGAGGCGGAGGCACTGGGCCTTGGTCTCCTGTCCGATGACGGACTGGAAGTCGCGGACGATCATGGGGAAGGGGTGGGGCCCGACGACGGAGCCGAGGATGTAGTGGGTGTGCTCGACGGAATCCATCCAGTCGCGCATGGCCTCGTTGGTCGCGTCCTTGAGCGTGCGGGAGCCGGAGTTCACCTCGATGACGGTGGCGCCGAGCATCTTCATGCGGATGACGTTGAGGCGCTGGCGGCGGGCGTCCTCAGAGCCCATGTAGACGTCGCACTCGAGGCCGAGGTGGGCGGCGGCGGTGGCGCTGGCGACGCCGTGCTGGCCGGCGCCGGTCTCGGCGATGATGCGGCGCTTGCCCATGCGCCTGGTGAGCAGGCCCTGGCCGAGGGTGTTGTTGATCTTGTGGGCGCCGGTGTGGGCGAGGTCCTCGCGCTTGAGCCAGATGGCGGCGCCGTGGCCGTGGGCGGCGCGGGCGCGGGCGTTGGCGGTGAGGCGCTTGGCGTGGAAGAGGGGCGTGGGCCGGCCGACGTAGTGCTTCTGCAGGTCGCGGAGCTCGTCCCAGAAGCGCTCGTCGCGCCGGACGCGGTCGTACATCTCCTCCAGCTGCTTGAGGGCGGCGACCAGGGTCTCGGGGACATACGCGCCGCCGTACCGGCCGAAGCGCCCCTCGGCGGAGGGCACGTCGGCCAGGTGCTGCGGGGCTGGGGCGGGGTTGGTGTCGGCGGTGGTCATGAGCGGGAGTGTAAGGATGGAGGCGGAGGGTTGAA
>DASRXL010000144.1:0-4743 GCA_035654175.1 Phycisphaerales bacterium | reverse complement strand
ACGCCTGGATCTCTTCCTGCGCGTGCGGGTCCATGCGCAGGCTGAGGAAGCGCAGCAGGTTGTGCAGGTCGCACTTCCAGTACCACTCCGTGTAGATCGAGACGGGCAGGCCGATCCGGGCAAGTTCGCGGCTGACGCCCTGCTCGGCCAGCTTCATGTAGCGGGGGTACAGAGCCTCGACGTCCTTGAGGAATTGGAGAAACTCCTGAGCGGTCGCGACCTCGGAAGCCTCGTCTAGCTTGAAGCGGTCGTCGCCGCCCTGGCGATTGGCGCGGGACTGCTTGCGGACCTGGTCGAGCGTGGGGATGTAGAAGCGGTCGGGGAGGATGGAGTACCGGGCGGAGTACTCGTTCACGTTCGCGGTCCGGTGACGGATCCACTGGCGGGCCACGAAGATCGGCATGGCCACGTGGAACTTGAGTTCGACCATCTCGAACGGGGTGGTGTGGCGGTGGCGCAGGAGGTAGCGGATGAGGCCGCGATCCTCGTTCACCTTCTTGGTGCCTTGGCCGTACGAGACGCGGGCCGCCTGGACAACGGCCCCGTCGGCCGTGGGGGCGCCGGATTCGGGCTTAGGGACGAGGCGCGGCATGACATCGACCAGCGCGATGAAGCCGTGGTCGAGGACTTCCACCTGATGGCGGAGGGCGCCGCCCATGATGTCCACGAGCTCGGTCTCGGGCATGAGCCGTTCGACGCCGGCGGGGCGGGAGGCGGGCTTGTCGCCGGCCGCGGACTGCGGCTTGGCCTCGACGTGGGGCTTGGACATGGGGCTGCTCCGTGGGGCGCGGCGGGCGGCGCCCGCGGCGGGGAGCGTAGCCGATTCTTTCGGGGCGCGGGGGTCAGGGATCGGTGATGAAAGGCCGGTACTCGACGGGCCAGAGCACCCAGTCGCCGTCGTAGCAGGGGCCGGCCTGCGGATCGGCGAGCTTGGCCGGGATCTCAGCCGCGGGGATCCAGCGGCTGGTCATGTCCTTCTCGGCGGGGGGCGCGCGCCCGTGGTCGTCTTTGCGGTCGGCGCCGACGGACCAGAGGCGGGGCGTGCCGTCGATGACGGCGTAGTTGAGCGGTTGCCCGGTGAAACGGTCGAGGGGAGCGGCCGGGAGGAACTCGGGTACAAGCTGGGCGAGCGAGGCGGGGTATCGGGCGTGTCGGCGGTGGAAGAGCTCGAGCGCGATGCCGGTGAGGAAGGCGTCGCGGCGCTGGACGGTCTGCTCGGCGGCGCGCACGGCGTTGTTGAGGGCGGGGAAGAGGATGACGACGGGGAGGTATCGCGCCTTCGTGATCTCGCTGTCGGCCATACGCTCGATGAGCGCTTCGGTGCCGCTGAGCTCGTCGTAGCGCCACATCGGGAGCTGGGCGTCCTGCTCGAGGCGGGTCATGAGCTCCTCGAACTTCGCGGTCATGCTCGCACGATCGGCGACGAGCGCCGCGGCGAGGGGGCCGATGGGGGTGTCCAGGAGCTTGGGCGTCGGCATGCCGGCGTCGAACATCGTGATGAGGTTGGCGAGGCCCTGCGCGGTGATGTAGCCGTTGCCATGTCCGTCGTCGCTATAGACGCGCTGGATGGCGTCGTCGAAGTTGTGGCGCTCGCCGGAGAGGTCCACGCGGGGGCGGCCGTCCATGTAGGCGGCGCTGCGGTGGGCGAGGTCGCGCAGCTGCGCGTCGCTGAAGAGCCGGGGGTGGTGGTGGATGATCTGCGCGCCGGTCTGCATCGTGAGCGCGTGGATGGCGAGGCCCACAAGCTGGCTGATCAGCGTGGGCTGCCGGGCCATCTGCTCGGCCATGCCGAGCATCGCGTGGAGGTCGCGCAGGGCGAGCTCGGCGTCGGAGCGCCGGGCGGCCTCGTGGGCGTCGAAGGTGAGGAGCCGGGCGCTCTCGCGGTACTCGGCGAGCACGGGGAGGAGGATCGTGGCCAGGGGCGGGTCGGCCATCGGGGGCGGCTCGCTCTCTGAATCGAAGTCGGGGTTTCGGGCCTCGAATATGGCGACGAGGCGCGGGTCGATAGCGTTGGAAATCGGCGCGCCGAGGTGCGGGCGCGCGGCGGCCTGGTGGAGCAGGTCGATCGCCGGGCGCACGCGGTCGAGGTAGGCGAGCGCGTCGGGATAGGCGGGGTGCTCGGGGGCGAAGGCGGGCCAGGCGTTAAGCATGGAATCCGGCTTGGCCGGGACAAGCGCCCAGGCGCGGAGGTAGATCTCGTAGGCGCGCTGATCCTCGGGAATCTGCTCGATCGCGGCGTTGTACTCCGCGGCGTACCGGCGCTTGATCACGGGCTCGCCGGCGTAGTACCGGTACGCGAGGACGATGTAGACGATGAGGGCCGCCACCAGGAGCGCCCCGATCCCTTGCGAGGTGTGGACGAAGGCGCGGTACGCGGCGGGGCGGGCCCGCTTGCGGGCGCGGCGCGTCAGCAATGCGGCCTGGGCGGGATCGCCGAAGGTCATGGCGAGCTCCTCGGGTGTGCGGCCGGCGGCGAGCCCGTCGGCGAAGTGGGCGGCGAGCTCGCGGGCGAGGTCGGATTTCTCCGCCCGCCACAGACGCGAGCGTTGCACGACATCGCCGACGAGATCGGCGAGAATCGGGGGGAGGTCGGCGGCAGCGAGCGCCGCCCGCCAGTCGCGGGCGGAGGGCGACGCGGCCGGGAGACCGGCGCCCCCGGGTGCGGCGTGGTTGGGCGCGTGGTTCACGACAGGCCTCCGGCCGGCCGCGCCTCCGGGCGCGAGGAGAGCACCCCGAGCGACTGCATGGCGCCGGCGAGGCGGTTCCACTGCTCGGTGTCGGTCTTGAGCCTCTTGCGCCCCTTACCGGTCAGGCGGTAGTACTTGCGTTCGCGTCCGGAGTCGGCCTCCTGCCAGGCGGACTCGACGAGGCCCTTGGCCTCGAGGTTGTAGAGGAGGGGGTAGAGGGTGGACTGGCCCATGGCGAGGACGCCGCCGGACTGGCGGGCGAGGGCTTCGACCAGCTCGTAGCCGTACATCTGGCGTGCGGAGAGCAGCTTGAGGACGGCGGTGGGTCCGGCGCCGCGCATGAGTTCGCGTTCGAGGCGCATGGTGGGTCTCCGGGCGTATTCGGCGTCGCATACTATGTGTGACGTAGTATACGTGCCGACTGGGATCGGAGTTGCAGGGAGGCGCTGTTTTTCCCGCGGGCAGGCCCGTTCGGCGCCGGGCTCACGGGCGCCGGGCTGGGCCGGCGGCCGGCTCCGCATCGGTGCGGGGGAAGGCCCGTGTCAACGCGGTGGTGCCCCAGGTGGGCTACTCGCGTCGGATCGCGACGGCGGGGATGACGATGTCGCCGTCGTAGTACTCGAAGACGTCGATCGTCTGGAGCGCTCGCTCGGGATCGGGGCGAAGGATGATGTCGGCGGTCGGGCCGCCGACGTCGGGGATTCCGATCCAGACGCCGTAGGCGGTAGCATCGGGCCTGCGGGCGGCGAGGGCGACGGAGCCGGCTTTCATCTCGCGCTCGGCGCCGCGGAGGATGATCTGGTGGGAGATCCCGGCCGGGAGGTCGGCGCTCTGGAAGAGGGTTTGGAAGGCGACGCCCTGCTCCCGCGAGAGCTCTGGTTTCAGCTGCGATGCGAGCGCGGCGGCGAGCTCCGGGGAGGGCGGCACGCGGCGCAGGGGGCGCTGATCGGGCTGGACGATCTCGATCGGGACAGTGAATTCGAGGATTGTGCCGATCGCTGCCGCGCCTTCAGCGGTCGCCGGCGGCGGCGAGCCGTCCGAGAGGCGGGCGAGGATCGTCACGTGGAGCTCGCTCCTGCCAAGGGGCAGCGCGTCGGCGGCGACGTACAAGTTGGTGTGTGGTCCATAGCTCAGCCTGCTGACGAAGCCGGCCTCCCAGCGGCCGAAGTTCCGGTCGATCCCGGGGTTCATCTCGAGGAGCGCGGGGTCGCGGGGCTGTGGGATGACGGGTACCCGGTTGATGTGGCTTTCGACCAGAGAGAACTCGACACTGTCGGCCATCAGAGCGCCCGCGCGGCCCTCGATGGGCTGGATTGCGATCGGGATCAGGTCTCCGGGCGCCACGGCGCGCCGGGCGAGGCAATGGACGACCACCGAGTGCTCGACGTATGCGAGATAGGCCGCGGTGTTGAGTGCGCCGGCGGCGTTCGCGGCGTCGAGGAGGTCGCCGAGGCCGACGGGCCATGGGGCGGCGGTGTCCGCCTGCCGGTCGAGCGCGAATTGGATCAGGGGCGTGAGCTTGGGGCCGGAGAGGGCGCCGTTGCTCACGCGCCGGGCGAACTCCGCGGCGGCGGCGCTCGCGGTGGCGGGCGATCCGCGCTCGAGCTCGAGTTCGAGAAGAGCGTGGGGCTTGTAGGCGTTGAGGTTTGTGCCGCGGGCGGCGGCGAGGCCGATGCCGGCGAGGAGGAGGAGCGAGGGTGTCGCGAGGATCGCACCGGCGACGAGCGGGCGCTTGCTGCGGGCGCGGATGCCGCGGCGGAGGGCGCGCGGGGAGTCGAGCGGGCGGCCACATTCGGGGCACTGTGCGGGGCCGCCGAGGCCGACGAGGTCGAAGCGGCATTTGCGGCAGTGGGGGTGGTCGTTGAGGCGCCGGCCGCGGAGACCGGCGGCGACGAGCGCCAGCCCCAAAAGCAACGCAGCGAGGGATGCGGCGAGGAGTGCTGGAGTCATGGCGCCCCGGGGATGAGGAGTCGATCCATTTGAGAATACAGGAAGCGGCGCTGGAGGTTTCGCGCGCCGCGGGCGATCGATCGGGGCATCGCTCTGGTCAAGCGTT
>DASRXL010000143.1:0-32429 GCA_035654175.1 Phycisphaerales bacterium | reverse complement strand
CCAGCTCGCCCGGACCGTTCAGGACCTTCAGCGGCGCGTGGATCGCCAGGCGCAGCGGTCGTCGACCTCGCTCGACAGCGAGCTCCGCTCGATGGAGCTCTCGCTGCGCACTCTCGCGGACCGGGTGCGCTCTCTGGAGCGCCGGATCCCCTGAGGTCGAGGGGTCAAATGCTGAGGCGGGGTCTGGAAGGCCCCGCCCCACGAGCAGACATCTTGTCGGGAGCGCCGGGAGTTACTCCGGGCAGCCAAAGACCCAGACGTTGATGTAGAGGAGCACGTCCTGCGTGTTGACGGCGCCGTCCCCGTTGATGTCTGTTTCGGGCTTGCGGGGGTTCCAATCGTTGAGGAAGGCGGTGAAGTCGGTGGTGTCGTTGCGCCCGTCGATGTTCCAGTCGGCCAGGCACTCGTACTGCACGACCACCTCGTACTCGAGCCCGGCGGGCTCGGACTCGCTCGCGTCGCTGCAGACCCCGAACGCCAGCCGGTTGCGCCCGGGGACGAGGAGGTCTGCGACCTCGTCCTCGAAGATGGGGTCCGGGGTCGGCCAGCCGAGCAGGTGGTGGCGCGTGTGGATGCGGTCGCGTCCGAGCTGGTTGACGTCCTCGGTGGTGAGCAGGAGCGAGAGCGGCCGGCGGTTCAGGAAGGCGACGGCGAGATCGTCCCCGTTGGCCGTGCCGATCACCGCGGGGCGTCGGAACGCCGGCGGGAGATCGAAGAGCTGGCGGTAGTACGCGCTCCCGCAGTTGTCGAGCGTGACCTCGTCGTCGCCGACGAGGAAGGGGCTCGCGTCCACATAGGGCCTGTCGAGGTTCTCGCCGCAGGGGAACTGGTCGCGGCTGTGAAGATCGGCGTGGCGGTTGACGACCGGGCCCCAGCCGGTGACCGGCGGGCCCGCGTTGATCGCCGCGAGCTGCGCGTCGACGTTCCCCTCGATGGGCTGGACCTGCACATCGTCGCTGGAGCTGAGGCGCAGCGCCCGCATGCGGGTGGGGCCGCTCCAGGTACGGGCCGGGTCGCGCACCTCGGGGTTGTGGTTGTTGCCGAGACGGGCGTGGAATCCGCTGCGCGACCTGTCGAGGACGACCTGGCCGGCGACCTCGTTGAAGTCGTAGTAGCCGAGGAGGCCGGCTTCCCAGCCGGTGATGGCGCCGCCCATGGCGCCCTGGATCTCGGGCGCGGTCCGGGCGACCGACCAGACGCGCACCTCGTCGAACCGGCCGCCGACCGGCTCACCCGCGCCGGGGTCGTCGCCGATGGCGAGGATCGCCGCGGCGCCCGAGGGAAGGATCTCGGCGTCGAGCGGCTGCTCGGCGTCGAGCTGCCCGTTGATATACAGGCGCACAGTCGCGCCGTCGTAGGTGACGGCCACGTGTTGCCACTGATCGATCGTGAGCGGGGTCGCGCCTTGGACGGTGCTCTGCCCCTGGTTCCAGTTGATCGAGAACTCCAGGCGCGGGTCGGTCGCGGGGCCGACGGCGAGCCCGTACGACGAGCGGTCCGCGCTGCCGTAGGTCACGATTCCGCCGCTGGATTGTCCGTGGAACGAACTGGGGCGAAGCCAGGCTTCGATGGTGACCGTCTGCGACAGGAACTCGCCGCGGGAGGTCACCGCGTCGTCCACGCCGTCCAGCCGCAGGTTCCCGGCGGCGCCGTGCGGCTGCGCGGACGCCAGCGACGGGAGCGCGGCGGCGACAAGCGCAATCAATCTCGCGCGCATACCCATTCCTCCTATAACGCACGAAGCCCCCGCGCGGAGTTGCGGCGGGGGCTTCAGGGCCCGAGACAACGTTCTCATGGGCAATGTACCCCGGAACCGCCGGTGTGCCAGGGTTCCGGGGAGATTCCGGCTACGGGCAGCCGGCGTTCCACGCGTTCAGGAACGCGGTCACGTCGCGGGTGTCCACCACGCCGTCGCCGTTCACATCCGCATCCTGCCCGCCCGCGGTCCAGGCGTTCAGGAAGGCGAGCACGTCGCGGGTGTCCACCGCGCCGTCGCCGTTCCAGTCGGCGACGCACGCGCCGCTCTCCACGATCGCGAGATAGTTCACGAGCCCGACCCCATCCAGGAAGATCTCCGGGTTCGAGCCGTTCAGGTCCATGCGCATGATGCGCCCGCCCGTGCCGTCGAAGTCGATGTCCTGCCCCCAGTAGATCTTCCCCTCCGAGAGGTCGAGCGCGATCCCGCGGGGGTTGTGGTTGGCGCCCGCGGCCCAGAGGAACTCGATGTCGGAGCCGTCGGCCAGGTTCGCCCGCTGCACCACGTCCACCACGTAGTCCGTCCAATAGATCTTGCCGCCCGCGGGGTCGATCGCGATAGCGCTGGGCTTGAACTCCGGGAGACCGGTCGAGACGACGATCTCCTGCTGCGTGCCGTCCAGGTTGGCCCGCCGGATCTGGCCCCTGAACCTGTCGATCGAGGTGGACCAGTAGATCTTGCCCGCGTCCACATCCACGGCCACACCGCGATGGGTGACGCTGTCGATGAGCACGCCGCTCCCCGAACCGTCGAGGTTCGCATTGCCCACCGAGGCGTCCTGGTCGAGCCAGTACATCTTGTCGAGCGATGGAACAACATCGATCGCCGCGGGGAAGATCAGCCCGCTGTTCACCACGTCCTCGATGTTGCCGCCGTCGAGGTCGGAGCGCCTGATGACGAAGTTGTCCACGTCCGTCCAGTAGATCTTGCCGGCGATCGGGTCCACGTCGAGCGAGCGCAGGCCCCGCCCGGTCTCGACCAGGGTTGTGAGGCCGGTCCCGTCGGTGCCGATCCGCCGGATCGAACCGTCCACTTGGATGTCGGGAACGAAAATGTCGACGAAGTAGATGTCGCCGGCGAGAGCCGGGGCCGTCAGCAGGGCGGTGGCGAGGAGCAGGGCGCGGGGCGTCGGAGCGGGAATACGCATGGCAAACCTCCGGGGGTGACTGTCGGCGAGCGTACCACGGGAGCGGCTTTCTCCAAAGCCGATCATTCGTGTTTCGGGCAGTTCACCGACGGCGCGTCGACGGCCCGGGCCCGCGGAACCCCGGCTCGCGCCCGGTGTTTACCGGGGTGCTTATCGGCCCGCCGCGGTGGGCGCCTCGCGGCGGCCTGCGAGGGCCTCCGCCCGTCGGTGCGCGGGCCCCGGATCAGCAGCCGGCGTTCCACGCGTTCAAGAACGCCAGCACGTCGAGGCTGTTCACGAGCCCGTCGCCGTTGATGTCCGCGCCGGGATCGCCGGAGGCCCAGTCGTTCAGGAAGGCCAGCACATCGAGGGTGTCGGCCGCGCCGTCGCCGTTCCAATCGCCGTCGCAGTAGACGATCGGCGCCGTCCACGCGCCCCGCCCCTGCGTGCCGACGACGAGGCGGTCTCGCCCGGTGTCCAGGTCGATGTCGATGACCGGGGCGTTGGGCAGCCCGCCGAGATAGCGGCTCCAGCTCCCGCCGTCGTCGACCGAGCGGAGCAGCCCGGCGTCCGTACCGGCGTAGATCACCGGGCGCGATCGCCTGCGATCGACCGCGACGACGTTCACCGGGATGTCGGGCAGGCTCGCGTCCAGCGCCTCCCAGTTCTGCCCGCCGTCGATCGAGCGGCGGATCTGCGTGACCCCGAACGCGGCGGTGGCGAGGTAGACCGTGCGCCCGTCGGTCGTGTCCACGTGCAGCTCGCGCGTGACCCGCGGCCATCCGGGATGCCCGTCCAGAACCCGCGTGAACGTCTGGCCGGCGTCGCCCGAGACCAGCACGTTGCCGTCGTTCGTCGAGGCGTACAGGAAGTTCGGATCCGTCGGTGCGATCGCGAGCGCGCGGATCGCCCCGGCTCCGTCGGTCAGGTCGGCCGAGCGGGCGCTCCAGGTCAGCCCGCCGTTGGTCGAGCGGTAGACGCGCTCCGTGCCGTAGTACATCGTGCTCGGGTTGGACGGATCGATCACGTAGGGCGGCAGGAAGCAGTTCCGCCCGCCGATCCCGCTGCCGGCGAAGTTGAAGCTCGCGCCGCCGTCGGTCGAGCGGTACAGGTTCGCGGTGCCCTGGAGCTCGGCGAAGACGATGCTGGGCGAGGAGTCGTCGAGCTGCGTCCACCCCCCGTCGCCGCCGAGCACGTGGCCCCAGGACTTGCCGTCGGCGGTGCGGCGGTTGGTCCCGTTGTCCTGCGCGCCGCCGAGCACGTACCGGTCGTCGGTCGGGTGCGTGGAGAGCCCGGCGTAGAACTGGATCGTGCCCAGCCCCGAGTTGAGGCTGGACCACGACGCCCCCAGGTTGGTCGAGCGGTGCACGCCTCCGTCGTCGCCGACCAGCAGGCGCCCCGCCGCGTCCCAGGCGATCGCGTGCAGGTCCACGTGCGGGGGCGTGACGGTGGAGCCCGACGCGCCGATGTAGCGGCTCATGCTGAGCCCCCCATAGAACACCGTCTCGGGATCATCCGGCTTGACGGACACACACGAGAGGTACCACCCGTATGTCGATTGATCCACCGACCCCCGGGCGGTCCAGGTCGCGCCGCCGTCGTCGGAGCGGAATCCTCCCCGGTTCGTCGCCCCGCCGCCGCTCGCGTCGGCACGGTTCGCGAAAAGCGCGTAGAGCGTCCGCGGCCGGCTCGGCGAGATCCCGATGCTGATGCGACCGACATTCGCCGACGGCAACCCGCCCGAGAGCTTCGACCACGTCGCGCCGGCGTCCTGAGACTTGTAGATGCCGTTCGCGGCGTGGCCGAAGACGTTCCCGATCGCGGCGTACACCGTCGCAGGCGCGCTCGGATCGATCGCCACGTCGCCCGCCTCGACAGAGGGCAGCCCGCCGGCGAGGTGCGTCCAGCTCGCGCCCGCGTCGGTCGATTTGAAGACGCCGACGGGCCCGGCGGCGCCCGGATGACCCTTCGCCGCGGCGAGGGCCGGGAAGCCGCCGGCCCTGCCGACCGCCGCGTACAGAGTGCCGGTGTCGAGCGGATCGATCGCGAGCTTCGCGAAGGTGCGCCCGCCGAAGGTTTCTTCGGCGAGGTGCGTCCAGCTCGCGCCGCCGTCGGCGGACCTGTACACGCCCAGGCCGTACCGGGAGTGGTTCGCGTAGTTGGCCTCGCCGGTGCCGACGTACACGACCCGGTCGTCGGTCGGGTCGACGGCGATCGCGCCGGTGGAGGTGGTCGGCATCCGGTCCGTCAGCGGCGTCCAGGTCGCGCCGCCGTCAAGTGTCTTCCACACGCCCCCGTCCGCGCCGCCGACATAGTAGAGATTCGGGTCGGTCGCGCTGCACGCGATCGCCGAGATCCGGCCCGAATACCCGCCGGAGCTGTTGATCGGCGCCGGCCCGAGCTCCTGCCAGTCTTGCGCTGCGCCCGGCGGCGCCAGCGACGGCGCGACGATCGCCGCGGCGATCCAAGCGCCCGTGCTCCGTGCCTGCTTCATTGCTCGCCCTCCGGCCGCACGTCGAAGGTCAGTGTCGCCGTGTGCACCTCGAACCTCGCGCGGGCGGTTTCGTCCCCGCTCCGCGCGACGGCGTGGAACTCCAGGCGCCACCGCCCCGCCGTTCCGAGCGGCACGTTCGCGATCGAGGAGCTGTCGGCGGTGGCGCGGACCACATCGCCCGTGACCGTATTCGTCGCGATCACGACGCCGCCGGCGGCGCCGGGTATGGAGGCGTGCAGACGCACCGCCAGGTCGGATCCGGGGCGCGCGGCCACCGGGTCCATCAAGGGCCGGATCTCGACCGCTTGGCCGGCCTTGCTCGTCGCGATCGACGCGGGCTCCGCTCCGGCGCTCTCCACCACCACGACAGCCTTCGCCGACTGACGACGCACAAGCGCGACCTCACCCCCGGCGGGCACCTCACCGATCGCCGCGCGCCCCGTCTCCCCGAGCGCGTGATCCACGAACGCCGCGAACGACGCGGCCGGAACGCTCTCGGTCGCGTCGGCGAGCTCGATGCCCAGGAGCAGCACGCCGGGCTCGGCGGCGCGCCAGGGCGCGACGACCTCGCTTCCCTCCGCGCGCCCGAGGCCGTCGCGGTTCTCCTGCGTCCATGCCGTGCGCGCGAAGAAGTGCTCGATCCGTTCGGCCGGCCACGGTCCCGGCGCGGCGTCCGGATCGACGCCCGTCGCGGCCGCGAGCCGCACGGAGTCGCCGAGGGCGACGGTCGCCCGCTCGGGCACCAGGTACAGCGCGGACTGCGCCGCGGCCGGACCGGCCGGCCAGAGCGCGGAGACGAGCAGCGCGAGAGCCCGCTTCATGCATCCTCCTCGGTCGCTTTCGCCGGCGCTCAGGCGCAGCCGGCCGCCCAGCCGTTCAGGAACGCGATCACGTCGCGGATGTCCAGCGTGCCGTCGAGGTTGAAGTCCGCCGACGCATGGCCGGAGCTCCACGCGTTGAGGAACTCCACCACGTCGCGCGTATCGACCGCCGCGTCGTCGTTGAAGTCGCCGAGGGGCGCGCGCTGGTCACGCGACCAGGCGGCGAACGCCAGGAGCGCGGGGTACACCTCCTCGGCGTTGGGGATGATCTGCTCCGGCGGCAGCACGAAGCCGGAGCCGCGAAGCTCGATCAGGAAGTTGTGCACGCCCCGGTCGCCCCAGAACCAGTCGCCCTCGCCGCCGGAGATGGGGTAGAGCTCGGTGTACGTCGGCCCGTGGCTGTACAGCCGCTCGTGCACGCCCAGGATCTCCTGCTGCATCCGCGCCGCGAGCGTCTGGAAAGTCTCGTGGTCCGGCGGCAGCTCGATCGTGTAGCCCCAGGGCGCGAGGATCAGCTGGCCGTAGGAGTGCAGGTCCACCTGGGCCGCGAGGCGGGGCAGCGACCGGGCGAGGTCGCGCAGGATCTGCGTCTCCGGCTCGGAGAACGGGGCCGCGCCGCGGTAGGTCTCGCTGCGGGTGCTCCCCGACGAGCCGTTGTCGTGTCCCCACTCGTATCCCCAGTTGCGGTTGAGGTCCACGCCGAAGGTGCCGTCGCCGTTGTTCCGCCGGTTCTTGCGCCACAGGCGCTGGTTGGTCCACGTGAACTCGTATCCGTCCACGTTCACCACGGGCACGATCAGGATCTCCGCGCGGTCGATCAGCTCGGTGACGGCGCCGTCGGCGCCGTATTCGCCGAGCAGGCGGTCCGCGCCGTACATCGCCACCATCGGCGCGATCCACTCCCGCGCGTGCTGGCAGGCGTTGATGAGGATCGTCGGCTTGCAGGCCGGGTCGCCGAAGGCGTCGTTGGCGATCCGGATGCCCCGCACCGGCCGCCCCTCGAGCGACTGCCCGACCTCGAACGTCGAGGCGAGGTCGGGGCGGGCGGCGGCGAGGGTGTCGAGGTAGGCGTGTATCTCCGCCAGCGGCTTGAAGTCGTCGAACCAGCCGCGGGCGCCGGGCCCCCGGCGCAGGCGGGCGTTCTCGGCGTCGATCTGGGCCTGCACGTCCTCGACCGCCACCTCGTACCGGAGGCCGGTCGCGTCGAGGTCGTCGAGCATGTCCGGCGCGATCATGAAGTCTCCGGGCACGCCCTCCCGCAGCCGGTGCGACCACTGATCGGCGCCGAGCGCCTGCATGGTGCGGACATCCGCCACGCTCTGGATGCGCACCCGCACCAGCTTGTACCCGTCGTACCTCGCCGCCGGCCCCTGCGCGAGCGGCTGGCCGAGGCAGGCCGCGCCGAGCGCCGCGTGGGCGGGCAGAAGTGCCCAACGCCTCATGATGCTCTCCTCTCTCGACTCTCGTGCGCGCCCGGGCGTCAGCACCCGGCGTTCCAAGCGTTCAGGAATGCGGAAAGATCCCGGATATCGAGCAGGCCGTCGCCGTTGAAATCCGCCGCGCCGTCGCCGGCGCTCCACGCGCCGACAAACGCGAGCACGTCGAGGCTGTCGACGGAGGCGTCGTGGTTGAAATCGCCGGGAGGCGCGTGCGCCAGCCTCGCCCACGAGGCGAACGCCACCAGCGCCGGATACATCTCCTGGGCGTTGGGGAGGATCTGCTCCGGCGGCGGGTTGAACCCCGGCCCGCGCAGCTCCACGCCGAAGGGGTGCGCCCCGCGGTCGCCCCAGAACCAGTCGGTGATCCCGCCGGAGACCGGATAGATCGTGGTGTAGATCGGCCCGTGCACGTAGTGCTTGCCGTGCACCGCCGCGATGATCTGCTGCATCTCCTCGCCGAGCATCTGGAAGGTCTCGTGCCCGGGCGGGAGGTCGCTCGTGTACCCCCACGGCGCCAGGAGCATCTGGCCGTAGGAGTGCAGGTCGACGTGGGCCGCGAGGCGGGGCCGGGAGAGGGCCAGGTCGCGCACGACCCGGCTCTCCGGCTCGGAGAACGGCTCCGGCCCGCGGTAGGTCTGGCTTCCGGTATTGCCCGAGGAGCCCGTGTTGCTGCCCCAGGCGTAGGCCCAGTTGCGGTTGAGATCCACGCCGAAGGTGCCGTCGCCGTTGTCGCGCCTGTTCTTCCGCCAGAAGCGGTCGCGAGTCCAGGTGTGCTCGTATCCGTCGGGGTTCACCACCGGGATGAAGATGATCTCCGCGCCGTCGATGAGGGCGGTCACGCCGGGATCGGCGCCATAGGCCCCGAGCAATTGCTCCGCGGCGTACATGCAGACCATCGGCGTGATCCACTCGCGCGCGTGCTGGCACGAGTCGATGAGGATCGTGGGCTTGCAGGCCGGGTCGCCGGCCGAGCCGTTGGCGATCCGGAGGGCGCGAACGGGCCGGCCCTCGAGCGAGACCCCGGCCTCGAACACGGCGGCGATGTCCGGTCTGGCGGCGGCGAGGGCGTCGAGGCGATCGCCGATGTCGGCCAGCGGCTTGAACTCGTCGTACCAGCCGGCGCCGCGTCCGGCCCCGTCGCGTATCCGGGCGCTCTCCGCGTCGATCACCCGCTGCACGTCGAGGATCAGGACCTCGTAGTCGAGACCCGACGCGTCCAGCTCGTCCATGCGGTCGGGCGCGATCATGAAGTCGCCGGCGCCGCCCGCCTCCACGCGGTGCGACCACATGTCCGCGCCGATGGCCTCCAGGAGGCGGAGGTCCGGCGCGGCGCGGAGCTGGACGCGCACGAGCGCGTGCCCGTCGTAGCGCGCCGCCGGACCAACGGCGAGCGGCTGGGCCGCGGCGCCGCCGGCGAGCGCAAGGGCGAGCACGGCCGCGGAGCGCATGGTGGTTCTCCCGTGTCGGCTCCCACCGCTCAGCAGCGGGCGTTCCAGGCGTTGAGGAATGCGGTGACGTCGAGGGTGTTGACGGCGCCGTCGCCGTTGATGTCCGCATCGGGGTCGCGGGCGGCGTACGCGTTGAGGTAGGCAAGGACGTCGAGCGTGTTCCACGCGCCGTCGTCGTTGAAGTCGCCGACCGGGCCGCGGGTGTCCAGGCCCCACTCCGCGAAGTACACCAGCGCCGGATAGATCTCCTCGCTGTTGGGGATGATCTCGGCGCGGGGGAGCACGAAGTCGTTGCCGCGCAATTCGATGGTGAAGCTGTGGGTCTCGATCTCGCCCCAGAACCAGTCGTTCGCCCCGCCGGAGACCGGGTACAGGGTGGTGTAGCACTGCCCCGCGGTGTACGTGCGGTTGTGCACGTTCTTGATCTCCTGCTTGATCTGGTTGCCCACCTGGCTGAAGGTCTGGGCGTCAGGCGGCTGCTGGCCCGTGTAGCCCCACGGCCAGAGCACGTACTGCCCGAAGGAGTGGAGATCGATGTGCGCCGCCAGGTTCGGGCGCGAGGCGGACCAGTCGCGCAGCCGCTGCGTCTCGGGCTCGGAGAAGGGCGCCGTGCCGCGGTACACGTCGCTCCAGCCCCACGGGTCGCTCCCGTTGTTGAGGCCCCACTGGTAGCCCCAGTTGCGGTTGATGTCCACGCCGGTCGAGCCGTCGCCGTTGTTGCGCCGGTTCTTCCTCCAGTAGCGGTCGTTAGTCCAGGTGTACACGTACCCGTCGGGGTTGCTCACGGGCACGATCATGATCTCGGTGTGATCGATCAGCCGCTGGATATCCGGGTCGGACGAGTAGCTGGCGAGCAGCCGGTCGGCGGCGTACATCGCGACCATCGGGCTGATCCACTCGCGGGCGTGCTGGCACGCGTTGTACAGCACCGAGGGCTCGCACGCGGAATTGCCCACCGCGTCGTTCGCGATCCGCAGGCCGCGGATGCTCCGCCCTTGGAGCGAGGGCCCGAGGTCCACGACCGTCGCGAGGCCAGGGTTGGCGGCGGCGAGGGTGTCCATGTAGGCGTTGATCTCGTCGAGGTTCTTGAAGTCGTCGAACCAGGCGCGGCCCGCGCCCCCCCCGGCGAGGCGCGCGTTCTCCGCGTCCACGGCCTCCTGCACGTTCTCGATCACCACCTCGTATCCGAGACCGCTCGCGTCGAGCTCGTCCAGCACCTCGGGCGAGATCATGAAGTCGGCCGGGACCCCCGGCTCGATGCGGTGCGCCCACTGATCGGCGTCGAGCGCCTGCATCACCTGCAGGTCCCGCACGCTCTCGATGCGGACACGGACCACCTTATACCCGTCGTATCGCACCGCGGGGCCGGTGGCGAGCGGCTGGGCGAGTCCGGTCGTGGCCAGGAGGCCGAGGGCGATGAGCTGCGTACGCATGAGTTCTCCCTTGTGTGTCTCGGGCGGTGATCAGCCTTTCGCGGCTACGCCCCCGCCGGCTCCCGGCGCACAGTTGAATTTGCGAGCGACCGGTCGCATCGATCGTGCGCGCGACAAGCCGCGGGGCGCCAGCCCCGACGGAGCCCCGGCCAACCGGGTCCAACCGCGCACGCCGCCGACCATGGGACGCTCCATCCCCCACACCTCGGGGGCAGTGTACCGCCCCGACCGGCGGCGACCAAGGGCCTTCCCGGACACATCCGTCCCGCGGCTTCGGGGGCCGATCGCCTCGCCTGCGAGGGGGCGGGGCGCGTGCCCGGGGCGTCCTTCAGGGACATCCGGAAGACCAGGCGTTCAGATAGGCGAGCACGTCCCGCGTGTCGATCACCCCGTCCGCGTTGAAATCCGCCAGGTCGTCCCTCGCCGCCCAGCGGTTCAGGAAGATCAGGAGGTCCATCGTGTTCACCCCGCCGCTGCCGTCCAGGTCCACGTAGCAATACTCACCGGCCGCGCGGTCGGCGTCCACGATGCCGTACCCGCGGGCGAAGAGCGGGTCGGGCCAGCCGAATTGCGCGAAGTCGCTCGCTGTGTCGAACAGGTGCTCGCGCAGGATCTCGGGCGTCCACCAGGGGCGAGCCTGGACGATGCAGGCCACGGCGGAGGCGACCAGGGGCGTCGAGAGCGATGTGCCGCTCGCCTGCGAGTACCCGGTCGTGTCGAACGGCCACACCGTATAGGTGTCGGCCCCCTGCGCCAGCACCTCGGGCTTGACCCGCCCGTCCGCCGTCGGCCCGTCGGAGCTGAAGCCCACGAGCGTCCCCTCACCCGAGACCGCGCCGCACGTGATCACCTCGAGGGCGTCGCCGGGCGCCACGAGGTGGCTGGTCGCCGGGTCGCCGTCGTTGCCCTGGTTGCCCGCGGCGGTGCAGCAGTGCACGCCGTTCTCGGTCGCGACATTCACGGCGATCGTCGTCGTCGCGGTCTGCCCGTCCATGTCGTCCTGGGTGTACCAATCGATGTAGCCGAGCGAGCTCGTCGCCATGTCGCCGCCGTTGGCCTCGATGAACTCGAGGCCCGCGACGTAATACGCCTCCTCGACGGGCGTTTCGCTCGTCACATCTTCGGTCTTGCACAGGATGACCGACGCGTCGTACGCGCCGCCGACGAGCTCGTCGGGCTTGTAGGCGCGGATCGTGCCGAGGATCAGCGTGCCGTGCACGTGCTGATCCGGAGGGTCGCCCTGCTCGTAGGAGGTGTCGCCGTCCCGGTCGATGAAGTCCCACTCCGCCACCACCGGGAGCGGGTTGTCGTGATGGTTGAACGCCTCGTGCACCCGCAGGAAGCCGGTGTCGAGGATGCCGATGACCACCCCGGCGCCCGTGTACCCCCGCGCGTGCAGCTCGGGCAGGTTGATCTGCGTGAGCTGCTCGGTCGCATAGCCATAGAAAGACCGCGCCGCGCCGGGCTCGTCCGCCGGCGAGACGGGCCCCGGCTCGATGCGGCGGCCCACGCGGACGGGCTCCACGCGCGCGACGAACGGGAGCGCGCGGATCTCGTGCAATGCCTCGCTGTCGGCTTCCACGCTCACCGCGTTGAGCCACCGGCTCGCGACGTCGATCCGCGCCCCGGCCCCCTCGACCCGCGCCCGGTACGCCGCGGCGACCGGCAGGTCGCGCGAATCAAAGAGGCCCGGCGCGGTGCGCCGAAGCCGCCGCCGCTCGATGGCCCTGGCGCTGTAGGTGTCCGCGAGAGCCTCGATCGCGGCGCTCTGCGCCGCGCCGTCCGCGAAGCCCTTGTCTGTGAAGTAGATCCAGTGCTTCGGCGGATCACCCCCGCCGGCGGCGCGGGCGCCTCCGGCGCACATCGACAGCAAGATGCAGCAGATTCCCAAGCTCCGCGCCATAGGGCAGGCTCCTTCGCACCCGGATTCGCCGTCGAGCGGCGGGGTCTCCGGCTCTCAACCTAGCCGAGCGCCGCCCTCCGACGCAACGCAATCTGGTCGATCTGGTCCGCTCTCGGGCTACGTGCGCCCGCTCGGCTCCCCCGGGCACGGCGCATCCAACAAAAACCCCTGCCCCGCCAATGAGCGCGGGGCAGGGGAATGAGCGTTGCGGCGGCACTGCGACGCGGGACGCGTCAGCGCCGGCGACGCAGCGCGACGAGCAGGCCCGCGCTCAGCACCGCGCCGGCGCCGGGCGCGGGCACGATCCGCAGCACCACGCCGTCGTCGCCGAAGGGCCCCAGGTTCGTGCCGGCGAGCAGGTACAGCTCGCCCGAGGCGTCCTCGCCGAAGCCCTTCACGAACATGCCGAGCGGCAGGTCCTGGTCGCCGAGGAGGAACTCCTTGATCTCGCCGGTGGCCAGGTCGGCGTAGAAGAGCCGGCCGAGCGGGTCCGTGAAGGAGGTCGAGAAATCGCCGAAGACGTACTTGCCCTCGAGCTCGGGGATGAGCGAGCCGCGGTACATGTACCCGCCGATCACCGAGATGCCCTCGTCGTGGTCGTACTGGGCGACCGGGTCGATCATGCCCGGGGGCGAATCGGGCGAATCCTGGAACACGAACCCCTCGTCGGCGCCGTTGGGATCGAAGAGGAACGTCCCCTCCTTGACCCGCCACCCGAAGTTCCCGCCCTTCTCGACGATGTCGATCTCCTCGATCGCCGCCTGGCCCACGTCGCCCACGATCAGGTCGCCCGTGGCGCTGTCGAAGCTGAAGCGGAACGGGTTGCGCATGCCGTAGGCCCATGCCTCGTCCACCCCTTCGGCGTTCACGAAGGGATTATCCGCGGGCACTCCGTACTGGCCGTTGGAGCTGTTGTTGCCCAGCGGGTCGATGCGCAGGATCTTGCCGTAGACCACGCTGAGGTCCTGCGCATTGCCCTGCGGGCTGTGGCCCCACGTCTCGCTGTCGAAGAAGGGCTGCCCGTTCTCGTCGTCCCGACCGCCGCCGTCGCCGAGCGAGATGTAGAGCTGCTGGTCGGGCCCGAAGGCCAGCATGCCGGCGTTGTGATTGAACTGGGGCTTATCCACGCGGAAGAGCTCGCGGCGCGAATTCATGTCCACCTGGTCCGGGTTGTTGAAGTCCACGGTCCACTCGGCCACCACGCTCTGGCAGTTGAACTCCTGGCCGGCGGGGGGGCGGTCCGTCGTGGTGAACGTCACCCTGCTCTCGTCGTACGGCTCGCTGGTGAAGGTGTAGAGCTTGCCGTGTCCCGGAGAGTTGGGGTCGGCGAAGCCGGGGTGGAACGCCAGGCCCAGCAGGCCGCGCTCGTCGAAGTCGCCCTCGTCCTGCGTGCCGAACACGCCCAGCTCGACCAATCGGTCCGACACGTCGAGGAACGGGGTGGGCTCGAGCACGCCGTTCTTGATCATCCGGATCTGCCCCGGCTGATCGACCACGAACAGCCGGTCCGTGCCGTCGCCCGCGGGCATGAGGGTGTTGGGCGCGACCAGACCGGTCGCGATCGTCTCGAGATCGATCCGGATGTCGCCCTTGGCGATCTTCTCGGGGATCGGATCATCGATCTGGGCGAGTGCGGTGCCCGCAAGCCCGGCGCTGACACACAGCGCGCAAATCCGGCGCATCTCCATCACGGTCCTCCGTTTCTATGCGGTGCGCGCCCGATGGCGGCACGAAAGCGATTCCCCCGGATGGCAATGTGCGCCCCTTCGAGGAAAAGCCAACCCCACCAATTGGTGGGCGGGCGCGAAATGGGAAAGCGCCCCACTTGCAGCGTGCATCCCGCCGAGGAACGAGTGCACCCCGCTCAGGCGTGGCCAAGCTTGGCCAGGAGCATGTCGCGCACCGCCTTCGCGTCGGCCGAGCCGCCGGACTTCTGCATGACCGCGCCGATGAGCTTTCCCGCCGCCTGCACCTTGCCGGCCCGAACCTGCGCCGCCGCTTCGGGATGCGCCGCGATCACCTCGTCGCACCAGGCCCCGAGTTGGCCCGCGTCCCGAACGACGAGGAGCCCCCGCGCCGCCGCGAGCGCCGCCGGGTCCGCGGCGCTGTCCTCGCAGCACGCGCCAAGGAGCTCGTCCATCGCGGCGGCGCTGATGGCGCCTTCCTCGCGCAGGCGGACGATCGCGCGGGCCTGCTCCGGGGTGAACCCCAGGCCCGTGACCGCCACGCCCCGCTCATTGGCCCGCTTCTGCCCGGATTGGAGCAGCAGATTCGCGGCGTGGCGAGCCACGGCGGGCCGGCCCAGCCCCTCGCCCGCGAGCGTGTCCACGATCGAGTCGTAGAGCATGCAGAGGTCCCGCTCTTCAACGAGCGCCGCCGCCTCGGAGGAGGAGAGCGCGAGGGCCTCCACGTACCGGCGCATGCGCGCGAGAGGCAGCTCCGGCAGGCTCTCGCGCAGGCGCGCCACCCACTCCCGGTCCACGCGCACGGGCACGAGGTCCGGATCGGGGAAATAGCGGTAGTCGTGCGCATCCTCCTTTTCCCGCTGGAGCGTCGTCGCCGCGCGGTCGGCGTCCCAGCCGCGCGTGCTCTTGGCCCCGGGGCCCATCTCCAGCCCGTCCTCCAGCCATCTCTGCGGCTGTGCGCGCAGCTCGTACTCGATCGCGTCCGAGAGCGACCGGAACGAATTGAGGTTCTTCACCTCCACGATCGGGGTCGTCGCCGCGCGCCCGTCCCTGAGCACGATGCGGCAGTTGATGTTCGGCTCGAAGCGCATGTGCCCCTTCTGCATCACCCCCTCGCTCGCCCCGAGAAACCTGCACGTGCCGCGCAGCAGCTTGGCGAAGGCGACACATTGCTCGGCGGATGTGAAGTCCGGCTGCGTGACGATCTCCAGGAGCGGGGCGCCGGCGCGGTTCAGGTCGACGATCGAGCCCGCGATCGCGCCCCCCCCGGGCGCCTCGTGGAGCAGCTTGCCCGCGTCCTCCTCCAGGTGGGCCCGCAGGATCCCCACGGTGCGCGACGGGCGAGTCAGGTCGAAACGCCCCTGCTCGTCCACCGCCGGCACATCCGCCCGTCCGTCGAAGCACAGCGGCAGGTCGTATTGGCTGATCTGGTACGCCTTGGGCAGGTCCGGATAGAAATAGCTCTTGCGATCCCACCGGCTCACCGGCGCGATCTCGCAACCGAGCGCCAGCCCAACCATGATCGCCGTCTCGATCGCCGCCCGGTTCATCACCGGCAGCGCGCCCGGCAGCGCCAGCACCACCGGGTCGATCAGCGTGTTCGGCGCCGCGCCGTCGAACTCCGGGTGCGCCGGATTGGGGGCCCGCGTGAACATCTTGCTGCGCGTTGCCAGCTCCACGTGGATCTCCATCCCGATGATCGGCTCCACGCGTTCGATATCCGCCGCCGAATACCCCGTGTCCGCCATCATCCCTGATCCTCCTTCTGGCGCGCCCGCCTCCGACACAAATGCACCCACTCACCCACTCACCCACTCACTCGCTCACGCTCACCGTTCTTGCCGCTTCCAGCCCTGCCCGCACCGCACGCCGCTCCAGCCGCCCGGCCTGCATGATCGTGATCCGCCGCTCCGCCGCGATCTCCGCCAGCGTGCGCGGCCGCACTCCCCCGATTCCGAAGCGGACCGTCAGCAGCGCGCCGAGGTCCGGGTCGATGCGCGCCCGCACGCCCGCCAGGCGCGGGTCGGGCAGCAGCCCCGCGGCCCAGGGGCTCACCAGCAGCGTCCAGTCCGGCGCGTCCGCCCCGGTCACGAGCCGCACCTGCGCCCGGCGGCGCTCGCCTGGCTGGTTCTCGCCGGTCAAGCCCACCGGAGCCCGCACGCGCGCCACCGCGAAGCCCACCGGCGCCGCGAGCCTCCCGCCCTTCCATGGGTCGTAGGCGTCCATGCCGAAGCGCAGCGCCGCCAGTCCCGCCTCGATCAGCGTGCGTGCATCCTGCGCCCGCATCCGGTCGAGCTCCAGGGAGAGGGAGGTCTCCAGAGTCTCTACGACCAGGCGCAGCTGAGTCCGTGCGAGCGCGGCGCGGATCGCCGCGGCCCAGCGCAGGTCCGTCTCCGCTCTGTCGAGCAGCCCCGCCTCCGGGAAGCCTCCCGAGATCGCCGCGATCGTGCGCGCCGCCCGCGCCCGCAGGGCGTGCTCGGCCCTCGCCCTCGCCCGCTCCTCCACCCCGACCGGCACCACCCGCGAGCGCATGAATCCGAGCAGCTCGACAAGGTCCCGCGGCACGGGGGCGGGCGCGGGCGTTTGCGCCGGCGCTTCTTGCAGCAGCTCCGCGATCGCGCCCTCGTCGAGGCCGGCGGCCGCCGGCGCGGTCTTGCCCAGCTCCAGCGCGCGCAGCCGGCGCAGCCGCTGTTCGTTCACGATCCGGTGGATCCCGCCGCGCGTCCGCCGGTATCGGCGCACCATCTCGCCGGGCTCGATCCCCCTCCGCCATGCCCGCTCGATCGCCCGCTGCGTGCGCTCCGGCAGCACGCCGCGCTCGTCGAAGGTGGGGGTCTCGCCGCGCGCGCGGGCCTCGGCGTCGCTCCTCAGCAGCAGCTGCCGGACCGCCTCGCGCGAGCGCCCGAACCGCACGGCCAGCCGCTCCGCTGCCTGATTCGACGAACAGCCCAGGAGGTCGTGGTACCGCCTCGCGCGCCGCACCATGCTCGCCCCGGTCTCCTGATCAATCCGAGAGAATGCCGCCGCCCGCCCGAGGAGCGCCTCGCGCCTCGCGGCGAACGCCTCCGCCGCCGCCGTCATGATCCGCAGCCGGGCGCTGCCGTCGCCGTGCCGCACCCGGCGCGCGATGAGCCCCTGCCGCCGCCAGCGGTCCAGTGTCTTCCGGCTCACCCGCCAGCGGGCCGCCAACTCGTCGGCCCCTTCGCTGGGGCCGCCCAGCTCGTCCTCGCGCAGGCCCGCGCCGTCGCTCAGCCGCTCGACCAGCGCCGACAGGTCGCTCAAGAGCGCGTCCCCCGAAACCAGCACCGTCTCCTTCAGGTCCGGGCGATACCCCGTCACCCGGTACACCACCCACTCCAGCGGATACTCCGTCGCAAGGTCGATCTCTCCCGCGAGCGACTCGGCCCTCGCGAGGTCGCGCAGCAGCGCCTCGCGCGGCGCGAAGCGCAGCTCCGCGGCGAGATCCGCGAGCGCAGCCGTTCGGATCCGGGGGAGCGGAGGCACGGCGGATCGTAACAACCGCCTTGCCGCGAACAGCGTCCACCCGCGACGCGCCGGCCGGTCACTCCCGCCCCGCGGCCCCTGCGGCGAGCGGCGCCTTCCAGTCCGCCCAGGCCAGGCGCCGCCCGGGAACCAGGCCCAGCCTCGCCGCCTCGGCCACGAACCGCTCCGCCGCCTCGCGCTCGCGCGGGCCGACCTGGAATCGCAGGAGCCGTCCGACATACTCGCGCGCCAGGTCGGCGGGCCAGCGGTGCTCCGGCGCCCGCATCTCGACGATCCAGTCCAGGCGCGTCAGGTTGTGGCGGAGCTGCCGGTCCAGGAGCGCCCCCGCTGCGGCGATCCGCGCCGTGTCGGCGTCCCGCGCCCGGCACACCCACGCCGCGTACACGAACGGCAGGCCCGTGAGCATCTTCCACGCCTCCCCGAGATCGAGCTGGTAGGGATAGCGCACCGCCGGGGGCGAATCGGTCACCACCTTGTCGCCGATGAGCAGCATCGCCGGCGGCCACTCCTCGGGCCCCGCCGCCGACATTCGTTCCCGCGCGTCGAAGTCCACGAATGCCGGCCGGCGATCGTGCAGCCGGTCGAGCAGCACCCGGCACAACGCCACCGAGCTGTGGCTTTCGGTGTCGGTGTGCACCTGCTCGATGCGTTCCAGCGGCGTCGCGGAGTACAGGCGCACGGTCATGGTCGGCCCGTCGCACCCGATCATCCCCGCCGGCACCACGGCCAGCGGCTCGCCGGGTCCCGCGGCGTCGATGATCGACGCCAGGCCCACGTCGGCCTTGCCCGACCTGACCAGGTCCGCGATGTGAGAAGGGGCCGCGGGAATGAGCTCGGCCCCTGCCGCGACGCTCAGGCCCTCGACCAGCGGCCGCGTGTTGAGATATCGGACGTAGGCGATGCGGATCGGGTCCATATCCGCGACGATAGGCCCGGGACTTGCCTTGCTTTTCCGCGAATCCCGCTCTAACCCGTTGGAGCGCCCGGTGGTTCCGAGTACACTGCCGGGAGAGACAAGACAGACGCGCACCCTCCACCCGCGGGGAGGCGGCCGAGGGTGTGCATCAGTGCCGCGGCGGAAGCGCCCGGAGGAGGAGAGAGAGATGCGTCGCGCCCGTGTTCTCATTGCGCTCACCGGCATCGCCGCCGGCATGGCCTCGGCCCAGTCCCGGACCGACGGCGTCTGCGACCTGATGATCCCCGACTCGACGAACGATCGGGTCATGCTCTTCAGTTCGTTCGACGGGTCGCTCATCACCGACAACTTCATCGATCTCACGCCCCAGGGCGCAGAGACGCCGATCAACGCCGTCCAGGTCGGCCAGGAGATCTGGGTCAGCGATCAGGTCGCCGACTCGATCTTCCGCTACTCCCTCGACGGGACGACGCACCTCGGCACGATCTCCGGCGGGATGGACAACATCCGCGGCATCGAGTGGGTCGGCGACACCGTCTACGTGAGCAACTCGGGCACCAACAACGGCGCACCCGGCCAGGCCGTCGTGACAATCGACGTGAACACCCACGCCGTCACCGGCTCCTTCCTCGTCGGCGACGACGAGGCCGGTGATCCCTTCGACGTGCTCGACTACTTCGGCAACCTGCTGATCAACGACATCGACGGCGACGACATCGACACCTTCACGACCGGCGGCGCGTTCGTCTCCGCGTTCCACGAGTCCGATGGCGCAACCGGCATCGACTTCCCCGAGCAGATGACCCGCACCCACATGGGCCACGTCCTCGCCGCCGGCTTCAGCTCCCCCTCCGGGATCTATGAGTACGACCACATGGGCATGCAGGTGAACTACTGGGATGTCGGGGACGGCGCCCGTGGCGTGCACGAGCTCGACAACGGCAACATCATCTTCACCGACGGCGACGGTGTGCACGTGCTCGATCCCAATACCGGCCTGGTCACCACCACCTACGCCGGCGTCAGCGCCCGCTTCATCGAGTGCGTCATCCCGGCCCCGGGCGCCCTTGGCCTGCTCGGCATGGCCGGCCTCGCCGCCGCCCGCCGCCGCCGCTGAGCACTGGCACGATGAGCCCCGAGCGCGAGCTCGGCAGCCGCGCCGATCGAAAGATCCCTTCGCGACGAGGCGAGGCCACCCGGCCTCGCCTCGTCTCACGCTGCGCGCGCCCGGGCGGTACACTCCATCGCCCCAGATGTACGCGGCCGCCTATGCCGCAAACCCCTCCGACCCGCGTGAAGCGATGACCAGCGTCCCAAGCGAGCTCGTGCTCATCGGCGGCGGCGGCCACGCCGTGGTGGTCGCGGAGGCCGCGCGGGCCTCGGGCATCCGCGTCGTCGGCGTGTACGACGACGACGAGCGCTGCGCCGCCTGCCGCGAGCCCGACGGGGCCCAGTGGCTCGGCCCCCTCGCCCACGCGGGCGAGCTCGACAGCCCGTGGATCCTCAGCCTGGGCGACCTCGGCCTGCGCGCCGCCGTGCTCGCGCGCTTGACGTCCGCCGGCGCCCCCGCCGAGAGGGTCCTCCACCCCAGCGCGGTGATCTCCCCGACCGCCACCCTCGGTCGCGGCGTCTTCGTCGGCCCGCTCGCGGTGGTCCACGCCCGGGCCCGCGTGGCGGCGCACGCGATCGTGAACACGGGGGCCATTGTCGAGCACGACTGCGAGATCGGGGAGAACGTCCACCTTGCGCCGCGCTGCGTGCTGGGTGGGGCGGTGCGTGTCGGCGCGAACACCCTCGTCGGCCTCGGCGCCGCCGTGCTGCCCGGCCTGGCGATCGGCGCACGATGCACTCTGGGCGCCGGGGCCGTTGTGCGCGGCGGGGTGGACGAGAACGCCCGGGTCGTCGGCGTTCCCGCGCGACCGCTGCACTAAGGTTCCCTTGCCTCAGAGGACCAGGGGACGAGTCGCCGGCCGGGCCTTTCATTACACTTCCCGCATGACCACTCCGCCGCAGTCCGACCGTCAGGGCTACTGCTCGGTGTTCTTCCCCCGGACCGGGCCCCTCCGCCTCGACGACATGGGCTATCTGGAGTGCCACGGACTGCGCATATCGCCCGGCTCGTTCGAGGGCGCGGCGTGGGCGCTCGAACTCGGGCACCGGCAGTGGGGGCGCGCGACGCTCTTCTGCATGCCGGAGCTTCCGCTCCCCTCGCGCGAGGTGCTCCGGTTCACGAGCGGTCTTTGCGAAGAGGAGAGAGACTCGATCGCGTCCGCCCGCAGCGGGCTCCAGATTCTCGTTCCTCCCCAGACTAAGAATGTGCTGCGCGACCGGAAGCGAATGCTCCGCTTCGCCCAGGCTGTCATGGGATCGGACGGGCTCGCCGTCGCCGACCACGCCTCGAAGTTGTTCTGGACGGCGCGGGCGCTCGAGGACGAGCTATGCCACGACGCCGATCTCGACATCACCGGCCTCTTCGTCACCCACGCTGTCTACAGCGAGTCCGACACGCGCCAGAACGGGGACGAGCACCCGCCGACCCGATGGATGCACACCCACGGTCTCGCCGAGCTCGGGGCGCTCGATTTCGACATTCTGCGGCCCAATGCGGAGCTTCACGGCGGCGCGTACGACGCCGTCCGCGCGTTGGCGTTCGCGATTGTCGAGGGCGAGGTCTGGCCCGGCGCGCCGCCATACCAGCTCGGCAATCCGCGCGGCGGCGTGGCCCTCGTCCGCGCGGACGTATTCCAGGTCCGCGCCGCCCCGGCAGACGCCGCGCTCCGCGACCACGACGAGGCACACAGCTCCGACCGAGTTGTGGTCTGCGACCCACCCGCCGGCGGGCCGCTCGCGCTCCTGCGCGGGCGGCCACGTCCGTCGCGATTCCTTTCCCGCGGCATCAACGACCGCTCCGTCATTCACTTCACCAAGGGCGCGACAGAGCTCATGGCGGAGCGCGCCCGCAACACCTACGGCGTCTTCCGCACGCTCTTCGGCGACCTGCAGCACTTCGAACTCCCGGCGCTCGTCAAGCTGGGCTATGAGACCGACCTCCGCGGCGGGAATGTTGAGCACCTCTGGTTCCAGGTGCACGGAGTCCGCGACTCGATCATCGACGCCACGCTCATCAACCGTCCCTACGCGATCGCCGGCATGCACGAGGGCCAGCGCGCCGAGCATCCCGCCGAGCGCCTCACCGACTGGTCGTTCATGACGCCGCTGGGCTCCATCACGCCGCGGGACTTCCGCGCCGCCCGGGCGATCCGCGAGAATCCCGGGCGAATGGCCCAGTTTCTCGCGACCCTTCGGATGATGGGGGTCGAATGAGCGTCGGGCCCGGGCTCGGCCTCACCGCCCCGCGTGCTCCGTCTGCATCAGCCGGCACGCCATCAGGTGCTCGCGCAGTCGCTCCGGATAGTCCTCCGGGAAGCCCCACATCGCGCCCTCCCTCGTCGCCACCAGCCCCCGCCGCTCCGGCGAGATCCCGTGGCGCAGCAGCCCCAGAAGGTCGCTGCTCACCCACGAATTGAGGTACCAGTAGCTGTGCGCCCACACCCCGCCGCGCCCCGCGTCGAGCTGCGCCCCCGTCGCGTCCACCACCGTGACCCGGTCGGCCCGCTCGCGCAGGAGGGCGGCGTCCGCCTCGGTCATGTGCGCCGGCAGCCGGCCGATCGTCCGGTCGCCGGAGCCGAAGTGGCGGGTGAGCACGAGGCCCATGTCCTCGCTCGAGGAGTACACCGTGATGTGGTCGGCCAGCTCGTCCGCGCCCGAGAGCAGCATCTCGCGGAAGCCGTCCACGTCCTGGTCCGACGCGGCGTAGATCACGTGCCCCAGCCGGGTCCTCTCGCGCATCTGCGCGGGCGTCATCGCCACGCACTCCTCGCGCATCGCCACCAGCGCCCCGCTCACCACCGGAGCCCCCGCGCTGCTGGCGATCAGGTGGATCTTCTCCGCCCCCGTGTTCTCCGCGAGATACCGCACGAACTCCCGGAACCGTCCGGCCGACTGCATCGCGCTCTGACGGTCCATGTCGTACGCGAAAGGGTGCGAGTGCGCAGGCCACGCGTACGCGACGAACACGCCGTCACGCCCAAGATAGTGCGAGAACTCGGCGATGCGGCGCAACGCCACCTCGAACGTGACGTTGAACCCCGGCACGTACACGTAGACCTCGCCGCTCTCGCACGCCTCCAGCTGGTGGTCGACGAGCGAGGCGAAGTGCATCCCGGCGTCGCTCGGCAGCCCCTCGGCCGAGAGGGAGGCCCCGCCCGGCGCCGCCGGCCCGCGCAGCGCCCCCAGCACGCCGAACTCCTGCACGCTCGTCACCTGCACCGGAGGCCGCGCCCCCGACGCCGTCTCGGCCGCCAACCGGTCCCAGTCCCAATCCGCCGGACCCAGCCGCACCGCGGCCTCGCCGAGCCGCACCACGTCGCTCCGCATCGAGCCGTACCGCGCCCCGCGCTTCCGCGGCTGGTCCGGCGCCCGATCCGTCGCGTACAGCACCCGCAGCGTCGGCGAGCGGTCCTCCGGGTCCACCCCCGCGAACGGCCGCTCCCCGGCTTCCAGCACCGCCAGCGGCGTGGGCATCATCAGCGTCTTCGAGCCGCACCCGCCGCCCAGGCCGGCGGCCAGGAGGAGCATCAAGCCGCAGATTCTCGCCAAGGCCTCGGTTTGTCCGTGCATCTGCCGCTCTCCCGGCCGGCCGCACTCGTGCCGGCTCGGCGAGCAGGCATGCTAACCGACTTGCCGCCGCCCGCGAGCATCTCTCGCGTCGAGCGGCCCATGCGTCTGTACGATTCGCTCGCCGCGAACCCGGAGCAGCCGCGCCATGGATTTCTCTTTCGACCGGACAGTCTCCATCCTTGAAAGAACACCCCCGGTGCTCGGCGCTCTCCTCACCGGGCTCGATCCAGCCCTGACGCTGGGCAACTACGGCCCGGGCACGTGGTCGGCCTATCAGGCAGTCGGGCACCTCATCGTCGGCGAGCGCGAGGACTGGATCCCCCGCGCTCGCATCATCCTCGGGCACGGGACCGCCCGCCCCTTCGCCCCCTTCCCTCACGACGCCGCGATCCACCCCGAGTCCGGGCGCACGCTCGACGACCTGCTCGACGAGTTCGCGGCCGTGCGCTCGGACAACCTCGTGGCCCTGCGCGGGCTCGGCATCACGCCCGCCGAGCTCGACCTCCGCGGCAGGCACCCCGCCCTGGGCGAGGTCACGCTCGCCCAGCTCCTCGCCACCTGGGCCGCGCACGACCTGCACCACATCAGGCAGATCTGCAGGGCCATTGCTTGGCAGTCACGGGAGCTGGTCGGGCCGTGGCGCGCATACATCAACACACTCGGCTGATCGACACGTCTCGCGGACCGCCTGACACGTGTGATCATCGGTGCATGCTCTTGGAGCAGGCGCCGCCGCGCGCTTCGTGCGGCGATCGCCCGCCCGCACTCCGGCCAGAGAGCTCCGCGCAGCTCGCAGCTGTCACCGACCCTCGCGATAACGGATCCACTCAAGGCACAACCCCTGCGGCGGCAACGTCGGTCCCGCGCGTCGGCGCTCTCCGCTCGCGATGATCTCCGCGATCGCTCCGCCGTCGATCCGCCCCCGCCCCACCTCGTGCAGCGTCCCCGCGATGATCCGAACCATGTTGTAAAGAAACCCGTTCCCCGAGATCTCCAGCCGGATCATCCGCCCGGGCTCCGCCTCGGCATGGCTCCCCGAAATGCTGGGCCCTTCGTCGCTCCGCCGCTCCGTCGCTCCTTCGCCTTTCCCCTCCTCCCGAACCTCGCACGCATACACCTCCCGCACCGTGCTCATCCGCCCGTGCCCCGCGGCCGCGAACGCCGCGAAGTCGTGCACCCCCACGAACGCCGCCGCGGCATGCTGCATCGCCCCCACGTCCAGCGCCGCCCACGTGTGCCACACGTATCGCCGCTCCCACAGCGGCCGGTGCATCCCCGCCCAGAACGAGTAGCTGTATCCCTTCGCGATGCAGTCGCCGATCGGATCGAACCCCTCGCGCACGACCTCCGCCCGCACCACCTGCACATCCTCGGGCAGCCGCGAGTTCACCGCCCGCAGCAGCCGATCCACTCCCCGCCCCACCGGCCACCCGCCGGTCGCACGGCCTTCGACGGCTTCCGCGCCCTGGGCGCCTTGGCGCTTTGATGCCTGAGTGCCTTCGCCACACGCAAACACCGCCACCTGAGCCCTCGCATGCACCCCCGCGTCCGTGCGGCTCGCCCCCTGCAGCATCACCGGTTCGCGCACCACCTCCCGCACTGCCCGCTCGACCACGGCCTGCACGGTCCGCAGCGCCACCCGCCCCGGCGTCCCCGCCACCAGCCCCGGCTCGAGCTTCCGGGTGGTGATCGGCGCGGGCGTCGGTTCCCCCGGCAGCGCCGCCGCCGGGTCGGGCGGCTCCTGCTTCTGCCAGCCGGCGAAGTCCGTTCCGTCGTAGGCCAGGGTGAGCTTGTACGTGGGCACGGGCCAAGCCTAGCGGCGGCCTCAGACGCGGTTTCCGCGAGCACCGGCAATCGCCCCGTCCGTCGCCCGTTACTCCCGCGAGCATCCGGGCTCGGGCCCGCCCCGGCGCTCTTCACCGCCGCCGGGCGTCTCGCGGAACACAAGGAGAACGAACATGGTCCACAGCATTTCCCGTTGGCTCGCCGTCGCGGTCGCCGTCGTCGCCGCCGCGGCCCCGGCCGCCGTCGCCCAGGACGCGGGCGACATCGTCCGGCACGCCGTCGCGGCCATGCACCGCGCCGTCCACAACACCCAGCACGACGTCGCCGAGGCGACAACCCGCGGCGTCGCCGCGATCAATCACCTCGACGACAACGGCGCCACCGACGACGAGCTCATCGCCGCCGCCCGGCACGCGTCGCGCATCGTCGGAGCCGAGGCCCACCAGGGCGCCCGCACCGTCGGCCTGATCGCGGGCCGGGCCGTCGAGGCCCTCCAGGACATCGGCGCAGACCGGCGATTCTTCGTCGTCGTCCACGACGCCCGCGATCAGTCGCACGAGGCGATCCGGCAGGCCGCGCAGCGCGGACACGCCGCGCTCGCGGCGGCTCTGCGCGACGCACTGAACGATTGACGCCGCATCCGCGAGGGAAGTGGGAGAGTGCAGCGCTCCTCGGGATGCCCGAGGGGCGCTGTTTCGTCAGTTCGTCGGATCCGCGCCCGGATCGGGCTTCTCGGCAGCGCCGCCGCGCTCCACCTCGGTGCGTCGCACCACCGTCGGCGCCGCGCCGCCCTCCCGATCCCTGAATCGCTTGTGCTCCTTGGTCGCCCAGCGGTCCGCTATCCGCCACCAGAACAGCACGAAGGGCACCCCGAGCAGCAGGACCACCAGTCCCCAGATGATCGCGCCGGTCATGGTGCCGGAGGATACGCGCGGTCGGTGAGCGATTCGATGATGCCGCTTATTCGGAGCCGCCCCCAGTCCCCACCAGCGCCGCCCGGCGCCGAGGGATCCGGCCCGCCTCCGCGCTTTCGCGCAGCGCCCCCGCCGCGACGAGGCGTCCGTCTGGCAGCACCAGCTCCGTCACGAGTTCCACGACTCCGTCCTCACGCACCCGGAACGGCGCGACGAGCTCCCAGGGCACCAGAAAGCCCCCCGCGGGGTGGCGCCGGTACGGCCGCCCGTCGGGCCCGATCGTGGAATACCGCAGCCCCTCCTCCTCCACCCCCAGCACCCGCGCGAGGCCCGGGGATGCGAAGCCCACGCGGATGTCCGACCGCGCGAACTCGGTGCACAGGAACTTTCGAACGCTCCAGGGCCAGTGCCACACCGAGTACCTCCCCAGCGCGTACCACCGCCAGCCGTGCTCGGGCATGTCGGCATCGGCCACGCTGAGGGGCATGAAGAACGTGCCGGGGTCCGGATCCGGCAGCGCTCGTCGCAGCTGCGCCGCCTGGGCCACGTCCGCCGCCGCCCGATCGCGGTATGGCTCCTGCGCGCCCACCATCATCAGCGCCATGATCGCCAGCGCCGGCGCGAGCCCGGCGCACATCGCCGCGGATGCCGCCCGTCCGCCCTCTCGAGCCTGCATCCGTGCGAGCAGCGCGTCGAGCCCCGCGGCGGCGAGGATCGCCAATAGTGCCGCCGGCGCGAGCAGGAATCGAGAGTCCCACCAGGGATACAGGCGGATCAGGATCACCGCCGGGAGCGTCAGCGCCAGGCCGGCGCCCGCCGCGCCGGCGACCCACCCGCGTCGGGGACGCTCCTGCCCGTCGCCGCCGGCCGCGGCGTCGTGCACGACGCGCCGCGCCCACGGCACGAACGCGCCCGCGAGCGCCCCGAGCGCGAGCGCGCTGCGCACCGGCGCCGCGCCCATCGCCCGCAACCCGGCGTCCAGCGCCGGCCCGGCGAACTCCTGGAGCGCGAGCGCCGCGAGCAGATCGCCGATCATGTGCGCGGCCCGCGCCGGCAGCTCGCCGAGGGAATACGGCTCGTATGCCGCCCGCCCGCTGATCAGGAGCATCGCGCCGTACAGCCCGCACGCCGCGCCGACGCACACGGTCACGGTGGCTGTGCGCAGCGCCACCGCCCGCCGCGTCATCTCGGGCCGGCGCGCCGCCAGCATCATGAGCGGGATCGCCGCGAGCGCCGGCGCCGGCTGCTCGTTGAACGCCGGTACGGCGAAGCCGAGCCCGGCGAGCCCCGGGAGAATCGGCCACGGGCGCGCCCGGCGGACGTACGCCACGGAGCCGAGGAACGCAACCAGCAGGAGCCCCACGGCGATCGTCGTTCCCGATGCCGCCTTCCAGTAGACGACCTGGCTGTGCGCCGGATACACCAGGAACAGGGCAGTGGCGACGAGCGAAGCCGCCGGTCCGATGCGGAGCGCCCGCATGAGGGCGTAGAGCGCGCCGCCGACGCCGAGGTAGAGCGCGGCGTCGAGCAGGTTGAGCCAGCGGGTGTGGTTCCACAGCAGCGTGTTGCTCGCCACGATCCACGGCATGTACAGCGGCCGCCAGAACTCCCCTTCGTCGGCGTCGAACGGCTTGTGCAGGTAATGCCGCGCCGGCGGGAAGACATAGAGCAGCTCCCCGGTCTCCGGCCGCCGCGTCGTCGCCGCGTGATCGTCCCCCACCCGCCCGATGTCGAGCCCGAACACCACCGTGGTGAAGGCCCAGAGGAGCAGGGGTATGGAGAGGCGCACCAGCCACGCCGGCACGTGCCGCGGCCGCCGGCCGGTGCCGCCCGAAGGAACGACGCTTCCGTCCACGCGCCGACTCATGGGCGCAAGCGTATCCCGGGGCGCACCGATTCTTGAGCCGGGCCCGCCGTCTGCCGATATCGCGCGGAAGGCGGCCCGATGGGCAGAATCTTTGTCGGCCACGGCGGGGGCGGTTCTGCCGCGATGATCCAGCGGCTCCGAGCCTCGGGGGCACTGTGCCATTGCCGCCCGGACGTCGCCTTGTTACCCGCCGATACGCCGCGGCTCGGCACGTCCGCCCGTGACGGCATGCAGGTCCTCTCCGCGGCCGGCTACCGCGACCGTCCCGCGCCGGCCTCCGCCGACCTCTTCGCCAAGCGCAGCGGCGGCTACCGGTTCGACCCTGCCCACAGCATCCACGACAATCTCGCGGCCTACCTCTGCACCGTCGCCGCGGGCGAGGCGCACGTGTGGCTGTGCCGCGCTCCCTGCTTCGGCTTCCTCACGAGCGCCGGAGTGACCGGCGCGGTCTGCCTCGTCCGCCACCCGCTCCACCAGTACCTGAGCTTCACCCAGCCCTACCGCCACGCGGACTGGGCCGAGGCCTTCGGCGGGCGCGCCAGCGAGGGCGCGATCCGATACTTCGCGGCAGCGTGGTGCGCATTCACCGCGGACTGCCTCGGCTGCGCGGGGCGCATCATCCGCTACGAGCACGCCCGCGCCGACGCCGCGGACGACCCCTTCCTCTCCTGGCTCGTCCAGCCCCTCGATTCCTCGAAGCTACTTCAGCGAAGGATGCTACCGTCGCATGCTACTCAAGTTGGAGCGCGAGCGCAGAATCGACGTGCTGGCAAAGGACGGCAGCACACCTGCTCCGCCCAATACTCGCCGATCCTACAAGGGGGAGCCCTCGCTCAGCAAGGAACTACACGTGCGTCTCACCAACGGCGGCTAATTACGAACTTCGAGCCAGACTACAGCTCCACCATCTCCATCCCCTCTACCTGCCCCCTGTCCACCACCGGCGCCTGCACATCCGTCGCGAACGCCCCCAGCCCCGGGTAGCGCTCGGCCATCTCCGCCCGGATGTCCGCCGCGTTGAAGAGGCGGGCCCGCGGAGCGAGCACCTCGACCGCCTGCGGCACCTGCCCCGGCTGCTCGTCGACGATCACCACCCGCGCCCGGTGCTCGGCCAGGCCCGGCGTGCCGTGGAACTCGGCGATGAGGTCGAGCGCCACCTGCCCCTCGGTCTTGGCCAGCTCGATCACCGGGATCGCCTGCTCGAAGCTCTGGAGCATGCGCCGAGCGCTCTCGAACGTGCCCGCCTTCTCCGCCCAGGTCGCCCCGGGGATCACAACGTCGGCGTGGTCCACCAGCGACGTGCCGTGCGTGTCGATCAGCACTACGAACGGCGCACCGCCGGTCCCGCGCCCCCGGTTTCTGTCGATCGCCCCCAGCACGTCCGGCGTCGCCCAATCCTGCCGGTAGTTGCCGGTCGCGACGATGGCGCCGATGTCCGGCTCGCGCGCCCGCGCCAGGAACGCCCCCGAGTCCAGCACCATGCCGCCGATCGCGCCCAGCACCCGCTGCACGCCCCGCGCGTTGGGGGCCTTCTCCGCGTAGATCCTGAACGCCTTCGGGTCGTCGTCCCTCGCGCCCGGCGGGAAGACCTGGTCCCGCCCCTCGAAGGGCACCGGGCCCAGCCCGAAGATCGCCTGCGGGTCGATGAGCTTCGCGAGCGTGCCCAGCGCGTACGCCTCCTCGCACGTGAGGTTCGGGCTCACGAGCAGCGCCACCCGGCGCCCCCCCGCCACTGCCGCCCTCAGCCCCGCGATCGTGTCCTCGTAGGCGCGCTTGTAGTCGTCCTCGACCAGCGCCCCGTGCTGCCTCCGCATCGGCGAGCGCAGCCGGTTGGGCGCGTGCACGTGCTTCCACCCGTAGCGCACCTCGTCGCTGATCCACCACCTGTTCACCGCGAGGTTCGTCCGCGGCTTCACGCGGTACACCTCGCCCTGGTTGTGCTCGATCCAGATGTTGTCCCCGCTCGCCGTGATCCCGTCGATCGACGGCGTCTGCTTCAGGAACCACACCCGCTGCGCGAACAGGAAGTCCTTCTCCAGCAGCGCCCCCACCGGGCACAGGTCGATCACGTTGCTCGCGATCGGGTTGTCCAGCGCCACCCCGGGGAACACGTCGATCTCTTCCTTATTCCCCCGCCCATCCACATACAGCTCCGCCGTCCCGCTCACCTCGCGCGTGAACCGCACGCACCGCGTGCACATGATGCACCGGTCCGAGTAGAGCAGCACGTGCGGCCCCACGTCCTTCTTCGGGTTCTTGACCTTCGTCTCCTCGAAGCGGCTCTCTCCCCGCCCGTACTCGTACGAGTAGTCCTGCAGCAGGCATTCCCCCGCCTGGTCGCACACCGGGCAGTCCAGCGGGTGGTTGATGAGCAGGTACTCCATCACCGCCTTCTGGTTGGAGATCGCCTTGGGCGTGTCCGTCCGCACCACCATCCCGTCCTGCGCCGGCGTCTGGCACGTCGGGAACAGCTTGCCCCCCATGAAGGGCTCGAGCTTGTTGTCTGCGCGCGGGTTCGGCGCCCACGCCTCCCCCAGGCAGATGCGGCAGCTCGCCACCACGCTCAGGCCGTCGTGGTAGCAGTAGCTCGGGATCTCCACCCCGTTCTCATGGGCCACCTGCAGGATCAGCTGCCCCGGCTTGAAGTGGCACTCGACGCCGTTGATCGTGATGGTCGGCATAGCCCGGGAGTGTAGGTTCGCCCCCGCGCACGACCCCCGTGCGGGAGAGCCCGGAGCTCGCCCGGTTTCGCGCCGGTCCGGAAGGGAGCGGCGCGGCGCACGGGGGGCAACGCGGAGGTCACAGCCCGTCATCGGAAAGGCCCCCGCCGCCGTGTCGGCGGCGGGGGCTGGGTCAGGCGGTGACGGCGCCGGGATCGCCCCGGCCGCCGCGCGCCGGCGGAGAAGCGCCGAGCGAGCACTTCGCTCGGTGGGCAAGCCGGCCGCGGCCGGCGCCCTGGCGCGCTCCACCCCTGAAAACGCCGGGCACGGGCGCGCGGCGCAAAGGTTCCGGCGGGGAGCTCGTCCGCCGAGCGCAGGGGCTCCCCAGGGCGATCCACCGGGAGCCGTCCGCAGGCCCCGCGATGGCCCGGAGCATTCCCGGCCGGGTGCGCGGGCGAAGCTCGGCCGTGGAGCGGGCCCGCGCCCTCAGCATCCCGCTCTCCAGAGGTTGAGGAACATGATCACGTCGCGGCTGTCCACCGTGCCGTTCTCGTCGATGTCGGCCCGTGCATCCCCGGCCACCCAGGCGTTGAGGAACGCCACGAAGTCGCGCGTGTCCACGACGCCGTCGTTGTTGAAGTCCGCCGCGCACACGCCGCTGAGCATCCCCGGCGCGCTCAGCGCCTGGCCGCACCCGTTGGTGATGGCCAGCCGGTACGCCCCGAAGTCCTCCGGCCGGACGTTCGAGATGGTGAGGAGGGACGTCCCCGAGCCGGCGATGGCCGAGCCGTGGGGCGTGTCCCCGTCGCTCAGCGGGATGCCGTCCTTCTGCCAGCGCATCGTGAGCCCGACGCCGAGCGCCTCCGCGTGGAAGGTGACCTCGGAGCCGATGTTCGCTTCCGCGTCCTGCGGGTCGGATCCGATCGCCACGCCCTGCTGCACGAGCGTGCCGGGCGCGCCGGCGCCACCGCCGCTGCTCCCGCCCCCGGCGACCTGGAACGCGATGCGCGGGTCCACGTCGCAGGAGTAGACGGCGATGCGCCCGCCGCCCCCGCCGCCGCCGACGCTGTTGCCGGCGCCGCCGTTGGCCCGGACGGTCGCGATGCCGGTGACCGAACCCGCCTCGATCAGGATGCTGCCGCCCGCGCCGCCGCCGGCCTCGTTCGCGCCGCCGCCGAACCCGCCGGCCTCGCTGTTGCCGCGCAGGCTGAGCTCGCCCTCGACGCGGATCCAGAGCGCCCCGCCGCCGCCGCCGCTCCCGGCGCCGGTGTTCGGGTCGGTCGCTCCGCCCGAGCCGCGGGTCGTCGGCATCAGGTCCGAGCCGTAGGGCATCCCGCCGAGGGCGTAGGGGTCGTCCGAGCGCCCGTCGCCGCCCTTGCCCCCGTGCCCGCCGCCGCCGCCCCAGTTGAAGCCCCACTGCCCCGCGCCGGGACCTTGGTCGGCCCAGTACCCGCGCCCCGCGGCCCAGATGTCACAGCCGGGTTCGATCGACAGGTCGCCAGCGATCGGCCAGTACACGGACTCATAGCCGCGCTCGACCCCGAGACGCGCCCGATCACGGACGTACACGTCGCCCGGGATCAGCACGCTGTCCGGCAGCATGGTGATCCGCACATTCGACCTCACCGCGTCGTTATCGATGATGAGCTTCGGCCGCTGCCCGTCGACAGCGAGATAGATCGTGCCTGGCGCTGCGTCGCCTCCGCTCTCGCCCTCAGACCAGCCGGCACCTCCGTAGGCATCGAAGTTGTCCTCGGGGAGTGTGATCGAGTCGGCGTAGACAGCGATGCGTCCGCCGGAGCCGGCGCCGCCGTTGTTGTCGTTCCCGTCGCCCCAAAGGGAGTGGCCGCCGACCGCCTGGATCTTCCCCGTCGTGCCAGCGACCGACGCGGCGGTGATCCAGATGCTCCCGCCCGCGCCGGCACCGGGGCTCGCGGCGTTCGACTGCCAAGTCTCACCGCTGGCGGCGATGTAGCCGTTCACGGTGAGCGTGCCGCC
>DASRXL010000142.1:0-27664 GCA_035654175.1 Phycisphaerales bacterium | reverse complement strand
GGCCGTGGGCGTCGGCCGCGGCCTCGTGCGAGGGAGGGCCTTGGGGCCCGAGGTCGTCGGGCGGAATTTTGGCCGGCGCCCGCCGCGCATCGTGAGCGCCGGCGCCGGGCGCGGGCGGCGCGACGTCGTCGTGCGCCTCGGGGGTGGCGGCCGGCTCGGCGTGCTGCTGTCCGCTCGCGCCGGAAGCGGTTTCGCCCGGCGGGCTCACGTGCGACGGGGCGTCGGCGGGCGCGGCGGAGCGGTCCCGCGGGTGCTCGCCGTAATGGCCGGGCGCCACGACGCTGAGGATCGCGCCCGCGAGGAGCCCGATGCAGGCCGTCAGCACCCAGCACATGGGCCCGTGGAAGCCGCGCCCGTGACCCTCTTTCCCGCTCATGGTGCGTCTCCGCCGGCTCTGGTGATCAAGGTCTCGGGCATCGCGCGGTCTTCTCGGCTGGGGCGTCCGCGGCGGCGACGCCGCTCCGGGGGAATCGCGACGCCGGAGCGGTGATGTTACGGCCCCTCGCGCGAGCTCGTGCTCCGCGCCGCGACGAGCCGGAGGGCGAGCCAGGCCAGTGCGACGCCCAGGACGTTGGCGACGAGATCCAAGGGATCGACACTGCGGTTGATCCCGGGGATCCCCTGCGTCAGCTCGTCTATGGCGGCATACGCGGCCGCCGCGATCGTCGAGCCTCCGGCGTTTCCGGCCCCGTGCGGCGGAGCGCCAAAGTACGAGCAGCCGGCGAGGAGCAGGGTCCAGGTGAAGAAGATCGCGCTATGCACCAGGATGTCGGCGCGGAGCTCGAAGGGTGTTTCCACGGCGAGCCCGGGCCAGTGGGTGAGCGTGACGATGGCCAGGGCGTAGACCCAGAACGTGGTGCGCCGGGCCCGGCGCGAGGACGCCGCACGCCGGATCAATCCGGGACCTCCGCGCCCTGCGGTTCGCGCGCGACGACGTTGACCTCGGGCGGCGGCTCGTCCTGCGGCGGCGGGCGGCCGTCGGCGCTCTCGCGAGCGGGAGCGGTTGCGCGGGGTGCGCCGGCGAACACGGCGTCCGCGAGCTCGCGGTAGTCCTTGGCGCCGGGCGCGTCCGGCGCGTAGCGGAAGATGCTCTGCCCGAAGCTCGGGCTCTCGGCGAGCTTGATGTTGCGCCGGACGTGCGGCCTGAAGACCACCGCGCCGGCCCACGGGAGGCCCGACCCCCGCTGCTGCTCGAAGAACGCGTCGAGGTCCGCGACAACTTCCTGCGTGTGCGTCGTCTGCGCGTCGTGCATGCACAGCACCACGCCCCGGACGCGCAGCGACGGGTTCACCGACGCGGTCATGAGCCGGACGGTTTCGAGCAGCTTGCTGACGCCCTGCAGGGCGAGGAAGTGGGCCTGCATGGGGATCAGCACGTCGTCCGCCGCGGCGAGGGCGTTGATCGTCAGCAGCCCGAGCGAGGGCGGGCAGTCAATGAGCACCAGGTCGAAGTTGCGGGAGAGGCGCTGGATGATGCGGAGCAGGCGGTGGTGGCGCTGCGGGGCCGCGGCGAGCTCGGTCTCGGCCGCGGCGAGGTCGGTCTCGGCGGGGAGCAGCCAGAGGCATTCGTCGACGGCCGCGACGGCCTCTTCGGGAGAAGCCTCGGGATCGAGGAGGAGGGAATAGACGGAATGATCGAGTCCGCCGGGGTCGACGCCGAGGTGGAGCGTGGCGTGAGCCTGCGGATCCATGTCGATGAGGAGCACACGGCTGCCCTGGGCCGCGGCGGCGGCGGCGAGATTGACCGCCGTCGTGGTCTTGCCCACGCCGCCCTTCTGGTTCATCAGGGCGGTGACGCGCGGCTTCCGTGGTTGGGTTGCCTCCATGCGCCGGCAGTATACGTGGGGGGTTCGGCCGTGCGCCGCGTCAGGCGTGTGTCACGGTCTCTTCGCGCTCGCCGGCGGGCGTGATCCCGTCGGGGGCGATGGGCGGCGGGGCCGGCGCTCCGGCGTCGCCCGGCGCGGAGGGGGCGGGGCCCTCGCGCGAGCCCCGGGCCTGGGCCTGGCCGGGCCGGCCGTAAGGGCGCGACAGGGCGGCCTCTTCGATCTGCTTGCGCCGGGCGATCTTGATCGAGATCACCGCAATGTAGGCGACGAGCACCCCCGCCAGGGCGTAGGTCACGCGGGCCTTCCACAGGCTCATCGCGATCCCCAGGAGTCCGAACGAGATGCCGATGCCGTAGAGGGTGAGCACGGCGCCCTTGACGCCGAGGCCGCGCTTGAGCATGTGGTGGAGGTGATCCGAGTCGGGCTCGCTCAGCCGCTTGCCGGCCATCTTGCGGCGCACGATGGCGAGGCATGTGTCCATGATGGGGATCGCGTAGATGACCATGCCGGCGAGCACGAGGTGGGTCTTGCCGGTGTCCCCGAGGGTGAGGACGATCACGATGGTCGTGAACCCGAGCAGCAGCGATCCGGCGTCGCCTAGAAAGATGGTGGCCGGGTTGAAGTTGTGCGGGAGGAAGCCGAGGCACGCCCCGAGGAGCGCCATGCAGAGAACCACCCGCTGCGCGTCGCGGGGGCCGTCGTCGGCGACGGCGAGGGAGAGGGCGACGACCAGGAGCGCGGCGGCGCAGATGCCGGTGACGCCGGAGAGCAGCCCGTCGAGGCCGTCGATGAGATTGGAGGCGTTGCACGCCCCGAGGACGAAGATGGCGATGATGCAGGTGCCCGTCCAGTAGATCAGGTCGAGCTGCATGAACGGCGTACCGTCCGGCGCGGTGTGCGTGACCAGGGGGATCTGGAACGCGGTGGGGATGATGAAGAGCAGGTCGCGGTTCCCGAGCCATTCGCCGACCGTCGGCGCGAGCAGCCCCCGCGCCACCTGCACGCCGACGTTATCGAAGGCCAACGCGGCGGCGGCGAAGAGCTGCCCGGCGATCTTCAGGCGGGGCTCGATGCCCACGACGTCGTCGATCAGCCCGACGAGCATGATGACGGTCATGCCGAGCAGGATCGAGGGCGGCACGGGGAAGTGATCGCCGGTGAGGCTCAGGTGGACCGTGGGGTGCCACCCGATGACCCCGAGGCCGGGGAGCACCAGGCCGAGGTAGCTGACAAAGATGCCGCCGACCAGGCCCAGGAAGACCGCGGCGCCGCCCAGGTACGCGATCGGGAGCTTGTGGACCTTGCGGGCCTCGTTGGGCCGGTCGATGACGCCGTGGGCGACCGCGAGCCGGCGCATCAGCGGCGTGGCCAGGAGCGTGACGAGGAAGGCGACGACGAAGACGCCGATGTAGCCGTGGAACACGTCAAGCCGCGTCGTCTGCACGGCGGCGCCGATGCCCGCCGCCTCGGCCAGGGCGTGCTGCTGCTCGACGACGCGCTCCACGCTCCGGCCCAGGGTCTCGATCTGGCTCACGAGCTCCGGGGGGGCCTTGGATTCCTGCTGGAGCAGCGCGGCGATCATGCCCGCACCCGCCCGGGCTGCTCGGCGTGCATGGCCGCGGCCACGTCGCGGATCGTCTGCTCGAGGGAGCGGCGGGGCGTGAACCCGATCGCCTCGCGCACGCGGTCGAGCGTGGGGCGGCGGCGCGGCAGGTCCTCGAATCCCTCGGGGAACGCCTCCTCATAGGGCAGCATGTGGATGGGGGACCGCGACGAGAGGGTGGCCACGACGGTGCGGGCCAGCTCGAGGATTGTGATCTCCCGGTCCGAGCCCAGGTTGAAGACCCTTCCACGGCAGGCGGGCTCGGCGAGCATCCGGGGCAGGGCTTCGACGACGTCGCGCACGTCGCAGAAGCAGCGGGTCTGGGCCCCGGTCCCGTGGACGACGATCGGCTCGTTCGCGAGCGCGGCCGCGACGAAGCGGGGGAGCACCATGCCGTAGCGGCCGATCTGCCTCGGCCCGACCGTGTTGAAGAACCGCGCGACGACGACGGGCAGCCCGGTGCGGCGGTGGTGGGCGAGGGCCAGGTGCTCGTCGATCGCCTTGCTCATGCCGTAGGACCAGCGGGCGATGGTGGTGGGGCCGTAGACGACGTCGTCCTCCTCGGCGAAGGGGCTGCGCGCGCCCTTGCCGTAGACCTCGGAGCTCGAAGCGACGAGGGTGGTGGGCCGGCGCGGGCTGGACGCGGCGTAGCGGAGGAGGGCGATGGTCTCGAGGATGTTGGTCTCGATGGCCTCGATCGGGGAGTCCATCACGAGCTGCACGCCCACCGCCGCGGCGAGGTGGTAGATCTCGTCGAATTCCCGCCCCTCGGCGTCGAAGCGTGCGGCGGCGGCGCTGGCCCGGGATTCGATGATTTCGAGCCGGTCGTGGGGCGAGAGGTTGCGGGCGCGGCCGGTGGAGAGGTCGTCCACGACAACCACGTCGTCGCCGCGGCAGAGCAGCCACTCGACGAGGTGCGAGCCGATGAATCCGGCGCCGCCGGTGACGAGCGCGCGAGACCGGCCCCTCTGGGGGCCGGTGGTGGGGGCGAACTTGTCCGGACGGGTGGTCACGATCGCGCTCGTGCGCCCGGGGCGCTCTCTGCTCAGACGGACTCGGAGGCGTAGCTCTGCGTGGCCCGGATGTTGCCGCGCAGGTAGCCGCCGGCGGAGGCGCGGACGCCGTTGACGACGACTCCGAGGAACTCCGCCTTGGTGTCGCCGAGCTCGTTGCGCACGCGGGAGACCAGGCCGCGCTTCTCGGCGTAGGCCTTGACCACCAGGAGCGACGCGTCGCACTTATTGGCGATGGCGACGCCGTCGCCGGCGACGATCGCCGGCGGCACGTCGATGAGGACGAGGTCGTACTCCGAGGCGGCGAGGGCGAGCATCTCGGCGAAGGTGTCGGTCGCGAGGCGCTCGACGACGCGGTAGCGCGCCGAGCCGGCGGTGAGGACGCTGAGGTTGGGGGAGTTGGTGGGCTGGGCGGCGGCCTGGAGGGTGGTGTCGCCGGCGAGCACGTCCGAGAGGCCGGGGGAGTCGGGGGCCCCGAAGATCTTGTGCTGGGCGGGGCGGCGGAAGTTCGCGTCGATGACGAGCACGCGCCGGTCCGAGGCGGCGCACGCCTCGGCGAGGTTGCTGACGACGGCGGAAGCTCCGGAGGTGGGCATGCCGGCGATCACCATGACGGTCTTGTGGCCGGCGAGCTCCATGCGCTTGAGCACGGGGGCGCGGAGCTGGCGGAAGCTCTCGGCGACGACGCCCTTGGGGGCGGTCCGGAAGGCGCGGGAGACCTGGTCGGCGGGGGTCGCGCTGTCCTCGGAGGCGTCGGGCACGAAGCCCAGGACGCGGGTGCGGGGGATGAGCGCGACGTCGCCGGGGCCCTTGACGCGCTGGTCGAGGAGCTCGCGGAGGAAGACGGCGCCGGCGGTCAGGCCCAGGAACAGCACCGCGCCGGCCGGGAGCATGATGAAGATGTCGGGGAACACCGGCTTGTCGGGGATGCGCTCCTGCTGGAGCACGATCACGCGGGTGGCGGTCTGGAGCAGCGCGACGCCCTGCATGTTCTTGAGCGCGAGGTCGAGGTCCTTCTTGCTCTCCAGGACGCCGCTGATCTCCAGGTCGAGGTCCCCGATCTTGACCATCGTCTTGGTCAGGTCGATGAGGCGCTTGACGAGGCGCTCCTGCTCGCTGGCGAGCTCCGCCTCCTGCGCGGTGAGCACCGAGATCATGTTGCGGAGGCTGTCGATCGTCGCGCCGAACATCTTGCCGAGCTGCGCCTCGCGCTCCTGATCGAGCTTGGTCTTCCAAGAATCGATCATGTTCTGCATCGTGATCATCTGCCGGTGCTCGGGGCCGAACTCCACGAGCATCGCGGCCCGCTGGGCCTCGAGCGACGCGATCGTCTGGTGGATGGTGGCGATCAGCGGGTGGGCCTCGACGGCGCTGCGCATCTCGTCGGAGTAGGTCGGCCCGCCCATGGCGTTGAGGTCCTGCTCGTAGCGGTCGAGCTGGGTCCGGGCGCTCTCGATGGAGCCGCGGATCTCGTGCAGCGTCGCGATGACGGCGAGGAGCTGCTGGTTGTCGGCGGCGTAGCGCTGCTCGATCGAGTCGATCTCGTCGTTCTTGAGGATCTGGTCGCGCTCGTTCTGCTTGTCGCGGTAGAGCGTCTCCAGGTCACGGATCTGCTTCTCGAGCTGCGTCCGCTGCGGCACGTTCTGGGCGGCGCTCTGCTCCTTCACCATGTTGAGGTAGGTCTCACGGATGAGGCTCACCACGTTGGTCACGTCGACCGCGTTGGTCCAGCTGAGGCTCATCTCCAGGTAGTCGGTGCTCGGGATTACGCGGGCGCTCAGGTGGTCGTAGAGCCACTCGCTCGCGTCCTCGGCGCGGAAGCGCCCCCCCTCCATCCACATCTGCGCCCAGCGCCCGCCCTGGGACTGCAGGCGGGGATCGGTGACGACGCGCTGGATCACGCCGTCGGACTTCATGAGGGCCACCTGCGACTGCGCGAAACGCTCCTGCTCGTCCTCGTCGAGGTTGGTCACGGCCGCGATGGTGAGTTCGGACTGCGGCGGCAGCACCTGGAAGAGCACCTGCGCCCGGTAGAGCGGGTAGACGCGGAGCAGGACGAAGTGCGCGACCACCCCGATCACAGCCCCAACGATGGCGGCGCCGACGAGCACCCACAGGTACTTCTTCAGCGTCTTCACCACGTCGATGTTGGGCCCGGTGGATCCGGCGCCTCCCGCGGCCACGGCCGGGCGGGACGCGATGGATGGGGCGGATTTGACGGGGGTTGCGGTGGTCATCGTCGGATCCCTATTGCTCTTCGGGCGTCGGTTGGCTCGTGATACGCGGCCGGCGTGCTCCTCGTTCGGCCGACGTGGTCGCCAGATCAGTCCTGCATTCCCTCGCGGACGCGCTCCAGAACCGCCTTGTATTGATCGTCGAGTTCCCGGCCTTTATCCAGCCAAGCCTGGACCTCGGCGACCAGGTCGCCCGCGCCCTGCCGGTCGCCGCTCTCGAGGCGGGCCAGGGCCAGGCGGGTCTTGTACTTGATCGAGTCGCCGGGGGCCCGGGCGGCCCTGACGGCCGCCTCCATCGGGGCGATCGCGTCGGCGGGGCGTCCGAGGGCCAGGTACACGGTGCCGAGGGTGTCGTGAGTCTCCGCGTTATTTGCGCCGTGCTTGGCGGCCGCCTCGGCGTAGGGGAGCGCTTCGGCCGGGCGGTTGAGGTCCGAGGCCAGGGCGTAGGCGATGTTGTTCTCGAGCTGCCAGTCCTCGGGCTTGAGCTTGAGCGCCTCGCCCCAGGCGACCAGCGCCGCCTCGACCTGCTTCCCGCGATAGAGGTGCCCGGAGATCGCGCGGAGGGCCGCGTAGCGGGCCTCGGGGTCGCGGGTCTGGGGGATCAGGGCCTGGAGCTGCGCGAAGCCCTGCTCCGGCGCCGCCTTCTCGAGCAGCACCCGGGCGGAGAAGAGCGCGGCCCACTCGCCCGCTCCCGGCTCGGCCCCCAGCTCGCGCAGGAAGCTGAGCAGGCTCTGCGGGTCCGGGAACACGCGGTTCAAGGCGCTGTACCACAGGGTCATCACGTCCGCGTTGTGCTGGGTGAGGCGGAAGGACGCCAGGCAGTCGCTCCTTGCCGCGGCGAGGCGGTCGGTCTGGGCGAACACCTTCGCCCTGGCCATCAGCAGGGCGGCGTTGCCGGGGACGAGCGTCTTGGCGTCCGCGAGCACTCGCTCGGCCTCGAGCAGCTTGGGGGGGTCGGCGCTCAGGAGAAGGTCCGCGAGCCGGAGCACCATGTCCGGCTGCATCTCGATCGCGACCGCTTCGCGGTAGATCTGCACCGCCGCGTCCGGCATGCCGCCCTGCACGAAGATCTCCGCGATGCGGGAGCGCAGGCCCACGTCCTGAGGATGGAGCGTCGTCCACTCCGAGGCGAGGTTGAGGGCCTCGCTCTCCATGTTGCGCTGGATAAGCGCGATCAGGAGCGCCGACCGGAGCTCCTCGAGCGCCGGGTTCAGGCGGACCGTCGCCTTGAGCTCCTCGATGGCCTCCGCCTCGCGCCCCATGGCCGCGAGCAGCTCGGCGCGCTTGCGGTGCGACTCGGGCAGGTCCGGGCGGAGCTCGAGCGCCCGCTCGATGTCGGCGAGGGCGTCGGGCAGGAGGTCCTCGTTGAGCGCCTCCGCCTCGGCGCGCTTCAGCCACACGCGGTGGTCATTGGGCCACTTCTCGACCGCCGTGTCGAGGAGGGACCGCGCCTTGCTCTCGTCTCCCCGGGTCAGCACGATCTGCGCGCGGAGGAGGGCGACGGTCACGTCGGACCCGCCGTCGGGTATTGAGTCGAGCAGCTGCTCGGCCTCGGTGAGGCGGTCGATCCGCAGCGCGGCCTCCGCGGCCCGCTTGGTGATGCGGTGCTCCCCGTCGTCGCCGTCCTCGAGGATTCTGCGGTACACACGCAGCGCGTCGCCCTCGCGCCCGTAGAGCATGAGCGTGTCGCCCAGCCGGGCGTCGACGGAGTGATCGCCCTCGGGCTGCATGCGGGCGGCCTGCTCGAGCGCCACGATCGCGCCCGAGGAGTGGCCCCGCTTGAGGAGGAACTGGGCGAGCGCCACGTACTTGGGGAGGCGGTCGGCGGGGGGCGTGTTCGCGATCGACGCCGCATACACCCGCCGGGCGTTCTCGAGCTGGTTCCGCTCGGCGTACCAGCGGGCGTCGAGCTCGACGAGCCGGTCGCTCTCGCCGAACTTGGTGCGGGTCTCCTCGATGAGCGTACGGGCGGCGTCCCACTGGCCGAGGGTGATGTAGAGGTCGGCCAGCCCGTGGCGATTGCGCACGTCGTCCGGCCGGACCCCCAGGATCTTCTCCCTGCGATCCCTCGCGCCCGCCTTGTTTCCGACGCGCGCCTCGAGGTCGAGCAGCATCTCCATGAACTCCGAGTTGGAGCGGCCGTAGACCTCGCTGCGCCGCGCGACCTCGAGCGCCTCCTCGAGGCGGTTCAGGCCCACGAGGCTGCGGCAGTAGTCCTTGACGGTGAGGAGGTCGTTCGGGCGGATCGCCAGGGAGCGCTGGAACGACTGGATCGCGTCGAGCGAGCGGCCGAGCTCGAGCTGGAGCGCGGCCAGCAGCCGCCAGAGCGACGCGTTGTTCGGGTTCCGCTGCACCGCCTCGTTGAGGGCGGCGAGGGCGTCGGCGAGCTGCCCCTCGAGCATCAGCACGCGCGCCCGGTAGCTCAGGCCGCCGACGTGATCCGCGTTCGCCGCGCTCGCCCGCTCGGCGATCTCCTTCGCGCGGGCGACGTCGCGGGCCTGGTACGCCCTGCTGAAGAGCACCTCGAGCAGCACGGGGTCGTTAGGGGCGAGCTGCTCGGCCTTGGCGAGCGTCCGCGCCGCATCCTCCTCGCGCCCGGCCCGCATGTACGAGGCGTAGATCGCCACGAGCTTCTGGGATTCGGGCTGGTCGGACTCCTCGATGAACCTGACCAGGTCCTCGACCGATCCGGTGCTCGCCGCGGCGCGGGCATACTTCTGGAGCACCTCGTCGTCGGGGAAGTGCTGCAGGCCCTCGCCGGCGACCTCTCCGGCCTCGGCGAAGTTGTCGCTGTTGGCCAGGAGCCGCACGATCTCGGCGTAGAGCCGCGCGTTCGGGCCGAGCTGTGCGAGGCTCTCGCGGAGCATGGCGATCGCGCCGGCGACGTCGGCGATGGTGGACTCGCTGCCGCGGGCGAGCAGCTGGGCCTCGACCAGCGCCTGCTCCACCGGGTCATCGGCCTTGCGCTTGCCGGTGCGGATCTCGAGCATCCGGATCTGCTCGAGGAGCCGCTCGTCGTCGGGCCGGGCCTCGAGGGCGACGAGGTAGTGCTCGTGCGCCTCCTCGGGCCGGTTCAGGTCGTGCAGGATGGTCGCGAGCGCCACGTGGGCCGCGGCCTGGGTGGGATCGAGCTCGAGCAGGCGCTCCAGCGCCGTGACGGCCGTGCCGGGCTGGTTGAGCTTCTGGGCGACGTCCGCCGCGAGCCAGAGCCCCTCGGGGTTCACGTGGTTGGTGACCTGGTTGTACTGGTCGAGCTTCTGCTGGGCCGTGACCAGGTCGCCGCTGAACATGGCGATCTTCGCGTCGAAGAACTGCACGCTCGGGGAGGACTCGGGCAGCATCTGGATGAGCCGGGTCCGCGACTCTTTCGCGGCGGCCACCCAGGATTCGCGGGCGGCGGCGTCCGCGCCGGCATCGGCCGCTGCGAGCAGCGCGTAGCGGGTCTGGTCGATCGCGGCGAGCGTCTTGCCGAGGATCTGGAGCATGCCGGCGCTGCCGAGCGGCGGGCGGGGCGCCGAGAGGAGCCCCTCGAGCGCATCGATCGCCGCCTGGTGCTCCCGGCGCGCAGCGAGGATGTCCGCCTTCACGAGGACGAGCTCCGGGTCTTCCGGGCGGGTCTCCATCGCCCGCGCGATGACCTCCAGCGAGGCGTCGAACCGGGAGGCGGAGTCGGTCTGCCGCTCGAGGGAGAAGAGCCGGCGCACGACCGACGCGTCGAGCTTCGCGGGATCGGCCTGGAGGAGGGTCGCGGCGATGGTGCGCGTCGCGTCCTGGTGCTCGGCGGCGATCCGCTGGATCTCGGGGAGCGCGGCGCTGCCGAGCTGCGCGACCGCGGCGTTGCGCGCGTCGCGGAGCGAGGCCTGGGTCTGGAGCATGAGCCCCTGCGCGCCGGCCAGGCCGGTGGTGCCGTTGGTGTTCACGAACGCGGTGATCAGGTCGAGCGCTTCCTTCTCGAGGCGGTCGGCGTCGGTGCGCCGCCCGAGCTCCTGGGCACGCGCCGCGCTGGTGCGCTTGAGGGTCACGAGCGCTTCGAGCGCATCGAAGTCGGCCGGGTCTGCGCCGAGCGAGGCGGCGAGATCCGCCTCGGCGATCCCGAGCTGCTCGGGCGTGAGCTCGAGGCGCTCGGCAGCGATGCGCGACCAGGCCAGGCCCCGGGCCCGGCGCAGCGGGATCCACGCGGGGTCGTTGGGGCGCGAGCCCTCCAGCGTCTTGATGTACTTGCCGCACTCGTTGGCGAGCCCCTCGTAGGCCGCGCGGTCGAACCCGCCGAACTCCAGCGTCTGGGCGAGCAGCGTCACGTACTCGACCTGGTAGTCGACGTGCGACATGCCGTCGGAGAGCGCGAGCTGGGCGTGCAGGGGGATGTACGTCGAGCGGAACTCGGTCTGGAACTCGCGGTCCGTCTCCGGCACCCACTTGTGCAGCGCCTCGCGCCACTTGAGCAGGAACTCGGAGTTGTACGGCTCCTTGTTCACGGCCTTGGAGTAGAAGACCTCCGCGGCCTTGTAGTCCCCCTCGACCATCATGGCGTCGCCACGCGCCGCGAGATCGTCGGCGGTCTTCAGCAGCACCATGACGGCCAGGCCCGCCGCGCCGCCGGCCACGAGCACCAGCACCAGCGAGAGAATGACAACGAACTTGACGTTGACGCGAGATGCCATGGATCGATTTCCTTCCCGCGCGCGACGCGCCGCGCCGGCGGGGCGGCAGTCTAGGACGCGTTCTCCCCGGCGCCGCGCCTGGGGTTGTCCGGCGGATAAACGCCGGTCTGGACGTCGATCCAGTCCGGCACGCAGTGCATCAGCTCCCCGAGGATCTCGCCGAGCAGGCTGCCGGCGAGCTCCGCGAGCTCCTCGACCGAGCCCACCGACTCGGAGTTGAACTGCACTTTCATGTAATACGCGTAATCATCCTCAAGCTTGAACGCGAGCAGCCGGACGCCGTTGGCGCTGTCGGTGTGCCCGCCGTTGGCTATGAAGAAGTAGCCCGCGTACAGGCTCGAACCGCCGGCGATCGTGTACTCGCTGGCACGGATGCTGAGCTTCTCCGGGTCGCGCGGGAGGCGCACTCGGTGGCCGCCGGCCGTGCGCACGCGGTAGATCGGCCCGAGCTCCCCGGGCACGTCGGGGTCTTTCACCCATCCGGAGCGGTCGAGCGGGAGCGGCACGCGGACCGGGCTCGCGCCCATCTGCAGGCCGCCGCCCACGAAGCAGCGCTCGGGCACGTGGGGCACGGTGTCGATCATCCCCGTGTAGTACGCGACGTGGAGCTCGATCAGGCGGGGGTGCGCCGGGTCGGCGGGGCGCCGCTCCCTGTACACCCTGGTCAGATAGTTCTCCGTGCCGAGCTGCTCCTCCACCTCCGCCGCCTCGCGCCTGTCGTAGACCTTCTCCCAGCTGGGCGTGACTTCCGGGAGCGACGTCACCGCCAGGCCGCTCTCCGGGTGGATGGGCTTCTTCTGGAGGTGCAGGCCCAGCATCGGCACGACGGAGTGCACTCCCGCGGCGGACGCCGTCAGCGTGACGCCTGTCACGGCGAGCGCCGCCAGGCTCGAGCGCGAGGCCCGCGGCCAGCGCATGGGCGTGCCGGAGGGCGCCGCGGGCTCGGCCGTCTCCGGGACGGCCCGCTTCAGGGCCCACACCATCCCCATGAAGAGGGCCAGCGACGGGAACAGCAGGATCGTTCCGACGATCATGTGCGCGTCGCCGTGCGCGAGGTTCGGATCGATGAGGCTGAGGAGGCCGAGCGTCGCCACGCGCACGATGTTCATGAGCAGCGCGACCGGCGCGGCGAGGATCACCACCGCGACCCTCTGCCACCAGTGCCGGCAGCCGAGCACCGCGACCGCCGCGGAGAGCGCGAAGAAGGCCACCAGCATGCGCATCCCGCTGCAAGCCTCCGCGACGTTCAGCGGCGGGAGCGTCTCGCCCTTGGCGGTGATCATGGTGAGCGTGTTGCCCTCCAGGTCGACGGAGTAGCCGAGCACCTGGCCGAGCACGCTGAGCATGATCCACGCGCCCTTGCTCGCGAGGAGCTGGAGCGGGAAGGTCAGCTCGATCATGACCCGTTCGGAGATCGTGATCCCGAACGCCAGGAAGAGCACGGGGATCGCGCTGATCCGCATCACGTCCGGGCCGAACGCGGTGAGGACCGCGCCGAAGAGCGTGCAGATCATCGCCGCGCCCTGCAGCATGTGGTTCGGCACGGCCAGCATGAAGAAGACGTAGCACGCCACCCCGAGCGGCACGAGCGCCAGGGCGGGCCAATACGCCCGGGCCTCCACCCTCGCCAGCCTGTGCCGCTGCCGCCAGACCATGTAGCCCGACAGCAGCGGGATGATGAACGCGTGGCCCCAGTCCTCGACGAACTTGGCGCTCATCGACCCCTGGCGGTGGAACCAGGTCCAGAACAGGGCAATGAAGGCCCCGAGCGCCACCGCGGCCAATGGCGGGCCGAGCCGGCCGGCGCCGGCGGTCCACCGCTCCCTCTGGTTGGGCATGACGGTCTGGGTGGTCATCTCTCGCTCTTTCCGGCCTCCGCCCAAGCCCCTACGAGACGGGGTGAGAGGGTGTTCACCCGGCGCCGACGGCCGGCGCGTAGCGGGTTCGGGCGGCTCGGCGAGACATGACTGGACCGTCCCCGATCGACGTGCTCTCGCGAAGGGCGACTCTCGCGGATCAGCGGTCCGTGAAGTTCGTCGGCGGCGCGCCGAAGACGTCGTTGCCGAAATTCCTGTCGAGCAGGAAGCCGAATCCGTACGTTGACCTGAACCCGCCGCGAATCACGGCCATCGGATATGCCCAGAAGGTGGTGCCAACGTTGATGATGTCGTTGGGCTTGAGCACGACGTCGGGCTGCGTGCCCTCCACGATCGCTCGGTAGTTCAGCATGATCGTGGCTTGACGGTTCTCGCCGACCATGCGCGTCAGGTCGCAGCGCTCGGGAATACCCACCGGTCCGAGATCGCCGGCGCTCACGATGGCCCGCCAGAGGGTGTAGGGGCCGACGCCGGGGAGGTTGTAGGAGCCCGGCCGGGCCACGTTCCCGCCGAGATAGATGAAGCCCTGCTCGGCCGGGGGCACGCGGATCACGTCGCCCGGGCGCACCACGATGTTGTACCTGGCGTCGCCGGCCAGCAACGGCCTGAGCGGCACCTTGATCACGCGCTGGGTCACGATCGCGTCCGGCGTCGTCTGTCCGGCGGGGTCCGTCTCAGAGCGGGCGGTCCGGACCCACTCACCGTTCACGAAGATCCACGCCGACGTATTCGGGGCCGGAGAGTCCTGCGCGTCGTTGGCGGGGGTCTCGCCCTCGACGAGGTCCACCGCGGGCTGCTCGGGTTGCCAGGCGGAGGGCTTCGTCCCGAGCACCGCCGGCGAGCCGCCTCCGTCCTCGTCCGGCGCGCCGCCGCCTTCCTCATCTCCGGTCAGGTTGTCGAGCAGGTCGATGAGGCCCTCGCCCTCCTGACCGGGCTGCGCGTCGCCTGCCGGGGCGGCGGCGCCGCGCTCCTGCGGCTCGAGCGGGATCTGGCGGATCACATAGGCGTACTGGATGGTTTCCATGACGCCGCCGGCCGTGGTGAAGGCCTCGATGAGGCGATAGTCGGCCGAAGGGATGAAGTACTGGCCGGGGCCTCCGACGGCGCCGAGGATGGTGAACGTTTGTTGGCGGCTCTGCGTGACGGTCACTTGCACGAGGGGCTCGCGCACGAACTGGGCCGTCGCGTCGGAGATCGTCGCGCGGATCTGCTCGGCCGTGAGCCCCGCGACCTGGATCTCGCCGAGCTGAGGGATCGTGACGTTGCCCCGGGTGTCCACCAGGAGCGGATAGGTCTCGACCTGGTTCGGCACGATGATGTCCCAGATCCGCACCTCGAGCTGGTCGCCGGCGGTGACGCGGTACTCGGCGGCCTCCGGGCGCAGGTCTTCCGGGCGGATCGAGTCGTACTCGACGAAGGCATCCTCGGGGCCCTCGATCGCCGCGATGCGTTCGATGATCGGTGTGCTGGTCGGCGTCTTGTCCCAACGGCCGACTTCGCTGGGGTCCATGAATGAGTCGAGGTCGGAGCTGCAGCCAGCGAGCAGGCCCGCCATGCCGGCCGCGGCGAACAGGCGGAGAGACGAACGCGGCTTCGGCAGGGCGGCACGTTGGGGTGCGAGGGTGCTCTCGAAGGTAGATGCCAAGGCTGGACTCCTTACCCGGCGGACGGCCCGGAGCCGAGGGCTCCAGTCTCTCCTCATCGCTCTGCAAGAACGCCCACTGGGGCCGTTCGGTTCGAGCTTGCAACGCTAGCAGAACCCCGCCCGGTGTCAATCTGGGGAGCGGGGGCGTGATCCGGGCGGTCGGGCGCCGCTCGCGCTGGTTGGATCGACCGGGAGTGCCGTGGCGTTGAACCCGGTCGGGCACTTTCCTGGCGGGAATCGTTCCAGCGCTGTGCCCGTGCCCCAGGGCCGATCGGGGCGACCCCCTCCTAGAGTCCGCCCCATGCCCGGCGCAGGCCCCACGAGCGACGCACTTCCCCCACGCCACCCCAAGCCGCCCGGCGGCGATCCGATGAAGCGCGTGGACCGGCCGCTGCTGAGCCTGACGGGGATGGTGCTCAACAACGGGACCGCCGAGCCGCACACGCTGGCGGTGAAGCGCAAGCCGCCCTGGCTGCGGGCCAAGGTGCCGGGGGGCCCCGGCTATCAGCGAACCAAGGCGATCATGGACGAGCACCGCCTCTTCACCGTGTGTGAGGAGGCCGCGTGCCCGAACATGGGGGAATGCTGGGCCCGTGGGGTTGCGACCATCATGATCCTGGGGGATACCTGCACCCGGGCCTGCGGCTTCTGTAACGTGAAGACCGGCCGGCCGCCGATGCTCGACAAGGACGAGCCCCGGCGCGTGGCTGAGAGCCTGCGGCTCATGCACGTGGGCGCGGGCCTCAAGCACATCGTGATCACCAGCGTCAATCGGGACGAGCTGCCCGACGGCGGCGCCTCGATCTGGGCGGAGACGATCATCCGCGCCAAGGACGCCTGCCCCGCGATGTCCATCGAGGTGCTGATCCCGGACTTCGAGGGCAATTGGGGCGCGCTCCAGATGGTGATCGACGCGCGCCCGCACATCATCAACCACAACATCGAGTGCGTGCGCCGGATGTATCCGGCCGTGCGGCCCTCCGCGAAACTCGACCGCTCGATCGAGCTGCTCCGGCGCGTGAAGGAGCAGGGCATGATCGCGAAGACGGGCATCATGGTCGGCATCGGCGAGCGTGACGACGAGGTGCTCGAGCTGATGGATGAGGTGCAGGAGCGGACGAGGACGGGGAATCGGAGCGACGATGCGCCGCGGGGAAGGGCCGACGGGGCCGCGGCGCCCACCGGACCGGCTCCCGCGCCGGGCCCTGCGTCGGCTCCGGCGCCGGATTCCTGCGACATCCTCACGATCGGGCAGTACCTCCAGCCCACCCGAAATCACCTGCCCATCGACCGTTGGGTCACGCCCGAGCAGTTCGCCCGCTTCAAGCAGGAGGGGCGCCGGCGGGGCTTCAAGGTGGTGGAGAGCGGGCCGCTCGTGCGCTCGAGCTACCACGCCGACCACCAGGCCGACGTGCTGAGCACGATCGAGGCTGAGCGGGCCCGGCAGCGGGGCTGAGGCGCGGCCCGCGCGGCGCGCTGGTACATTGCGCCGGTGGCGAAAAAGCGCGATCGCGATTTCTTCTGGTCCACCATCCCCCCCAGGGGGCGCGTCCTGTTCTTCGGCGGCGTGTTCTGCATCTTCGCGCCGAGCATGGTGCTGCCGGCGCGGCTGAGCGATCCCGCCGTCTCCGCAGTGCTCGCCGCCCTCGTGGCGGCCGGGCTCATCGGCATGTTCTGGGCCCTGGCATTCACCCGCAGCTTGTGGTTCCTCGTCGGCGCCCTTGGGGTGCAGGGGCTGACGATCCTGGGGTATGTCGGGCTCGCCCCGGCGTGGCTCTGGGTGCGTCCGCAGGGCTTCGCGTGGGTGGGGGGCGCGGCGATCCTGTGCATCGTGGCCGGCTACACACTGTTCGTGCTCTTCATCAACACCGAGGGCAAGCGCAGCATCCGAGAGCGCACGGAGCTCGCGCTGGCGCAGCAGATCCATTCCCGTCTCGTGCCGCCCGTTTCCCTCGTCTCGCAGGGCTACGAGGTGGCGGGGCGCTCCATCCCGAGCGCGGAGGTGGGCGGCGACCTCGTGGACCTGGTGCGCGACGGCGACAGGGTGGAGCTGTTCCTGGGCGACGTCTCCGGCCACGGGGTGAGGTCGGGCGTGGTCATGGCCATGACCAAGGCCGCGATCCACACCGCGCGCCGAGCGGGGGCGGATCTGTCGCGCGTCCTCGGCGAGGTGAACTCGGTGCTGACAGAGCTCACGGATCCGGGCATGTTCGTCACCTTCGCCGCCCTCCGCGCCGAGCCCGGCGGGCTGGTGTCGTATGCGCTCGCCGGCCACCTGCCCGTGCTGCACTGGCGCGCGGCGACGGGGGGCATCGTGCGGCTGGAGAATGAATCGCTGCCGCTGGGCGTCGCGCCGGGCATCGACTTCCCGACCAGGACCGTCCATTGCGCCGCGGGCGACCTGCTGGTCGTCCTCACCGACGGGCTCATCGAGGTGGCCGGCCCTGATGGGCGCCAGCTCGGCCTGGGGGGCTTCGAGCGATTGCTGCGCGAACTCGCCGACCGACCGGTCGGCGAGCTGCTCGACGCGCTCGTCGCGCAGGTGCGGCGCGTCGGGCCCGTCGGAGATGATCAGACTCTCCTGCTGATCCGCGCCGCCTGATGCCGCGCCTACGCCCGCCGGTCCACGCCGGTCGCCTCGGAGACGGGGCTGAAGAGGTCGAGGATCAGGCACTCGTCCACGGCCCGGCAGCCGTGCGGGGTGCCCGCGGGGAGCACCAGCACCTGCCCGGTGCGAACGTCGATCGTGCGCGTGACCCCCTCCTCGACGAGGTCGAACTCCGCGTGGCCGCGCAGCATGACCACGAGCTGCTCATTCTCGTGCGCGTGCACCGGCACCTCGAACCCGGGGGAGAGCACGACCTCGGAGATCATCATGCGATCGCCGATCACGCGCCGGCGCGCGATCAGGGGCATCGGATGATCCTGCGGGAGCTGGTCGAGCGTCAGCAGGATTGCGTTGGGCATGCGGCGTCCTCCTCGCGCGCGAGTCTACCGCAAATCCGCGGGTTATCGGGCGCGGCGGCGCCGGCGGCGTGGCGGCGGCGAGCACGGGGCCCAACCGGGGTGCTACGCTCCGACCGGAGCGACGTGTGGACCAGTCCAGGGTTGAGCAGCTCGTGCGGGCGATCGAGGGCAAGGACATGTCCACCGCCGCGCACACCTGGCGGGTGGTGCTCTATTCCCGCGCGATGGGCGAGGCCGCGGGGATCGGCAGGGAGCGGATGCGGGAGCTGACGCACGCGGCGGCCCTGCACGACGTGGGGAAGCTCGACATCCCGCGCGAGATCCTCGCGAAGCCCGCGCGCCTCAGCCCGTCCGAGTTCGAGGTGATCAAGCAGCACCCGGTGACCGGCTTTGCGCGCATGGTGACGCTCGACGTCGAGGATCCGCTGGTGCTTGATCTCATCCGCTACCACCACGAGCGGTGGGACGGGCGGGGCTATCCCTACGGCTACGCGGGGGAGGAGATCCCGTTCGCGGCGAGGTACTTCGCGGTGATCGACGCGTTCGACGCGATGACGAGCGTGCGACCCTACCGGCACGAGGTGGGCGAAGACGCGGCGAGGCGGGCGATCGTGGAGATCAAGTCGGGCGCGGGCACGCGGTACGCGCCCGAGGCGGTGGAGATGTTCACCGGGCTTTTCGAGACCGGTCGGCTCGATTGGATCCTGCACTACTTCAACGACGACTGCGCGGTGCCGGAGTTCGGCGACGCCGAGGCCGCGGACAAGGCGTTCCGCGCCCGCAAGCGTCCCTGACGGCTCAGAGCCCCGCCAGCTCGCGCAGCCGCTTGTCCAGCGCCGCGGGCACGGGCATTACGCTCAGCCGGCCCTGCCTGACGAGCGCGAACTCGGCGAACCTGGCGTCCGCCTTGATGGCCGCGAGCGTCGCGTCGGTCTTCGCCGCCGCGCGCACGGGTGCGATGTCCACGAGCGTAGCCTTCGACTCGCCGGAGGCGGTGAGCGCGGGGTTCTGCGGATCCGCGTACGCACCTTTGACGGCCCGCGCGAGGCCGACGATCCGCCGCTGATCCCCCGTGTGGTAGAGCAGGATCTCGTCGCCCTTGCGCACGGCGCGCAGGTGCTTCTGAGCCGCGGGGCTCGTCACGCCCGTCCACACGGCGCGCTTCTCGCGGACGAGGTCGTCCCAGCCGTACTCGTCGGGCTCGGTCTTGAAGAGAAAGGTGGCCATGGCACGAGGGTACCGCGCCCGTGATCTCTCCAGACAAGAAGCCCCGCACCGGGTGCGGGGCTCCCTGAGAGGAACGTGGGTGGCGCCGGGCTTATCCCTCGTCGGGCCCGGAGCGCCGGGATGCGCCCTGCCCTTCGGCGATGTGGCTCGGGGGCGTCGCGTGCGGGCACGTGGTCTCGCAGCGCTCGTCGCGCTGGACGGCATCGATCTCCGCGCCGTGGGGCGCGGCGAGGGGGCACGCGCCGGCGCACTCGGCGGGCGCGAGCCCGCTCTCGGCCGGCGCGGCGCCGGTGAGGAGCAGGGTGTCGGGCGCGGGCCACTCGTCCGAGCATCCGCCCGTGCCGCACCCGGAGTTCTCGGACCCGGGGGCGGCGACCGGGATCGCGCCGTGGGACAGTGCGGAGTCGCACCGGCCCAGGGGGCAGCCCGTGGCGACGAGGTTGTATCCGCCCATGGCGACGGCAGTAACGCCGGCGATGGCGAGAAGGGGCTTCACGAGGCACGGCACGCTGGCGAAGGGCATTTCACTGCTCCGGAAGGGTTCCTGGGGGGAATCCGGGTGCTGGAGTCTATCGCCTTCAACGATCAGGTATTTCCGCGCGCATCGGAATTGCGGTCCAGTTCCCGGACGGCGCGTTGAGTGGCACGCCCCGCCCGTCGATAGTCGCGGGAGCAGCCTCGCCACCCGTATGCGGGCGATTGCTGTTGCTCCGGAGGCGCGATGGCGGCTGGAGGGGAAGAAACTCGGGAAGCTCGCGAAGAGCAGCCGGCGTCCCCCGCGCGGGCCTCTCCGGCGCGGGGCAAGCCCGGCAACGACGCGGTGATGCGCGCCCTCGCGGAGGTCGAGCAGACGCTCGCCCGTCTCAAGCAGGCCCGCGCGGAGCGTGCGGAGTCCGAGGCACGGTACAAGGCCGAGCTCGCGCAGCGGGATGAGCGGGAGCGGGCGATTACCGCCGCACGCGATGCCGCCGCCTCGGCGCTCGCTGACGCGCATGCTCGCGTCCAGGCTCTCGAATCCGAGCTTGCGATCGCGCAGACCGCTGGGCGCACGGAGCTTGACCGCTTGGGGCTCGAGCGCGACGGGGCGCTCGCGGCATGCGCGGATCTGGAGGCGCGCATGGCGGCGCTCCAGTCCGAGCTCGCGCAGTCCGGAGAGCAGAAGGGGCGGCTCGAGCACGCGCTCGCGCAGGCCGAGGCGGACCGGGCCGAGCTGATCCGTCTCCAAGAGACGGCTCGCGACCTCGGGGCACAGTTGGAAGCATCCCGCCAGCAGGTCGAGCGGCTGCAGAGCGAGGCCGCGGGCGCCGGGAGCGAGTCGGAGCGATGGCGGGGCGAGGCGCAGGCCGCCGCCGCGGAGATCGAGGCCCTGCGCGCCCGGGTGGCGACTCTTGACGGCGAGACGGCGGCGCTGCGCGATCAGGCCGCGGCGACGGCCGAGCGGAGCGCGGCGCTCGCATCCGAGCACGAATCCCGCGTGCAGGCGCTCGGGAGCGAGCTAGATCGGCTCCGCGAGGCGCTGGACGCGGCGACTCGTGAGGGGGCGGCGAGGGCAGCGGAGGCGGCCGAATCCGCGGGGAACGCGGAGATCCTGGGCGCCAAGATCTCCGAGCAATCGAGGCGGATCGAAGAGCTCGAGGCGTCGCTGACGGCCGCGCGAGCCAGCCTGGAATCTCATGCGTGCGGGCAGGAGAGCGCCGCGGCGAGGGTGGGGGAGCTCTCGGCCGAGCTGGAGCGGGTCCGCGCCGAGAACGCGAGACTGGAGAACGAGTGCCGCGCCGCGCTGGCCGCGGCGGCGGACGTGAAGGCGGGTGCGGAGGGCGTGATCGCGGAGCGCCTTGCCGCGCTCGAATCGATCCGGAGCGATCTTGAGTCCAGGCTGGGCGCTGCGAACGAGCAGCTGGAGGCGCTGCGGCGGACCGGCGATACGGACGCGTCGCTCCGCGAAGAGCTCGAATCGCTGCGCACGCGGTTCGACGAGGTGACGGCGGAGCGCGACAGGTTCGCCGCTCAGGCGCGCGAGGCCTCGGCGCAGCTCGGGGCCGAGAAGCTCGATATCGAATCCATGCGCGGGAAGCTCGACCTCGCGGCGGAGCGGCTGCTCGAGCTGCAGGCGGGGATCGCGGAGCGCGATGAGATCATCGCCGCGGCGGCCGGGGGAGACGGCGCCGAGCTCGGACGCGTGCGCGACGAGCTGGCCCGGACGAAGGCCGCCCTTGCGTCGGCACAGGCCCATCCGAAGGGGCGCGGCCGGGGCGCTGCGTCCCCCGAAGCGGCCGCCCGGCTCGCCCTGCGCAAGCGTCGTCTGGCCCGCTACCGCCGCGCGCTGCGTGATCGGCAGGCGCAGTCCGAGAGGGCCTCGGCGCTGCTCGCCGACCGGGTGAAGCTCTGCGACGAGCTGCTCGCACGCCGGCGCGAGCTGGCCGAGGCCCGCGAGGTGGTCGAGCGGACGCACCGCAAGGTAATCGGCGAGCGCGCCCGGTCCAGCAGCGCCGCCGTGGTGTTCTTCGGGGCCGGGCTTCTCACGGTGCTCGCCGCCGGGTCGTGGACGGTCGTGAACCACTTCTTCCCAGCGACGTACGCCGCGACCGCCGTGCTCGCGGCGGACTTCCGGGGGGTCACGCCGGCGTCCGGAGAGCCCGAGGCCTGGCAGGAATTCCATCAGCAGTTGCTCGGCGATCCGCAACTCCTCGGCCGGGTAGCCGAGCGCATGGGCCAGCGCGGGTTCGAGGAGCTCGGCGCCCCTGCGTCGGTCAAGGCGAAGCTCGACCGCGATCTCTCGTGGTCCACACCCGAGCCGGGAAAGCTCGTGCTCGAGCTGCGCGGCGTGGGCAAGGAGGCCACGGCCCGGATGCTCGACGTCTACTCCACGACGGTCGAGGTCGAGGCCAACGCCCTGCGTCAGCGCCGCAGCGACACGGCCCAGACCGTCGTCTCGGAGAGAGCGCGGCCCGGGAACGAGCCGGTGCTGGATGAGCGGCCGATGCGGGCTGCGATCGGGCTTGGCGCCGCGGCGACGGTCGCGTTCCTCGTCTGGACAGGGATCTGGCGTCGCATGGTGAAGACCAAGCAGGCGTTCGAGAACCCGGAGCGCATCGATCACCTGCTCGAGGAGGCGAGGTGGGTCGATCCGATCCAGAAGATCATCGAAGCGCACGCGGAGAGCCCGCGAGCCGGCGGGAAGGCCGCCTGAGCCGGGGCGCACCGGGCCGCGTCAGTGGCTCTGCACCAGCTCCGGGACGCCCAGCACGATCGGGCTCTCGCCGTTCTCGCGCTCCCCGAGCACCGCCAGGCGGGTCCCGGAGAGGCCGACGGTCACGGGGAATTCGCGGTTGAGCAGCCCCCGGCCGCCGGTGAACGTGAACTCCGCCACGGTCGTGACGGGGTTGCCGGCCGAATCGACGACGACGAGCTTGTAGGCGTTGTCCTTGACCGGAGGCAGATTGATCCCGAAGAGCTTCGCGGTGCTCCAGTCGGGGTTGTACCAGATTGCGGCCTGGGCGTGCTCGGCATCGGAGGCGCTCTGGGATGTGAGCGTGATGCGCTGGGTCGAATCGCTGACGAGCGCGTCGATCAGGTGTGGCCCGAACGCGGCGGTGATCTCGTTGAGCAGCGGGTCCTGCTTGCGGTTCAGCTCGTTGATCACGCCGCCGAGGTGCACGGACCAGACGCCGAGCACGATCGCGGCCGCGGCGCACGAGAGGGCGACCGCCCGCCAGAGGGCGGCGACGCGCCTGCGGTGGGCCACCGCGGGGAGGCGGGCGATCGTGTCGGGATCGTCCAGCCGGTACGCGCCCCGCTCGGTCAGGGCGCGTTCGCTGACCATGGCGCCCCGGACCGCCTCGAGCACTCGGGCCCGGAGGGAGGCGGGCGGCGCGACGTCCGGCAGAAGCGATTCCATCTTCACCAAGCGCGTCTGCTCACGGCGGACCTGGGCCTGCACGTGGGGCGGAGCGGCCGCGAACGCGCTATCGAACGCCTCCCGCTCCTCTTCGTCCAGGAGCGAGAGCGCGTCCAGCAGGGCGTGCTCAAGCAGTTCGCGATGGGTCATGTCGAAAGCTCCTCACCTGCTCGCTCACGAAGCCGGACAAGCGCTCTGCTCAGGGCGGACTTGATCGTCCCGAGGGGCGTGTCCAGCTCGTCACTGATCTGCCGCAGCGTCTGGCCGCCGAGATACGCCCTCGTGACGACCTTCTGCTGCAGTTCCGGCAGCTCAGCGATTCTCTCCATAACGCGGGCAAACCGCTCGCCCCGCTCGATACCGAATCCCACCGAGCCTACCTCCCGGCGCTCGTCCTTGACCGCGCTTTCTTCGATGGTGCCGGCGCTGATGCGGGCCCTCGTGCGGCGGAGGCGGTCAACCAGATGTCTGCGGGAGATGAGCATGACCCAGGTGACCAATGCCGCACGCTTGGGATCGAAGCGATCTGCGGTCTTCCAAAGCCGAACAAAAACCTCCTGAACCGCGTCCTCGGCGTCGGCGCGGGTGGGCATGGCCTGGTACGCCATGCGATAGACCAGCGAGCCGAAGCGGTCGTACAACTCCGCGACGGCGCGTTCATCATCCGCCGCGACCCGACTCATGAGGTCGAGGTCAACGGAATCCTGTTCCAGCCGGGGGACCATTCCTGGGAGGCCTCCGGGCGACAATGCCCCTCGCGAGTGCGAACAGCCGAAGATACGCGATGGGGCGGGGTTCGGATCCAGATTCTCCTGGCTTCGCGCACGCGCCACAACAGATACTCGGAATTTGTTCTGATGTTCCAGAAAATCACCCGGGTTTGCCCGAAGAGGTTGCAATTCGACCTGTTTCTCGGGTACGCTGGTGTGTCGGACTGCCTAGGAGAAACGCTGACCTGCGGCGGCTGCCGCGATCGGCGGAGGCGACAACGAAGTCCGGCGGAGACCATCGTGCGGAGACGTGGTCCATCCCGCGCCTTCACCCTCGTGGACGTGCTCGTCACGATGGCGGTGGTGGCGCTGCTGATCGCGATGCTGCTGCCCGGCTTAGGCACGGTTCGCGAATCGGCGCGCCGCGTCGTGTGCAGCTCGAACCTTCGCCAGATCGGGCTCGGGCTCGCCCTGTACGCCGACAACTCGCGCGACCGCCTCCCCTACAGCGTCTTCATCGACGAGCGCTGGCAAACGGACGAACAGCTCAGGTTCTCGCCGGCGAACATGATGACCCTGCGCCTCCCCCGGGAGCTCGCGGAACGCACCAACACCAGCTGGGACGGCCTGGGCCTGCTGTATGAGGCGGAGGTTCTCCCCGAGCCGGGCATTTTCTACTGTCCGTCCCACCACGGCCGGCATGCCTTCGAGGACAACGAGAACGGCTGGCTCGAGCCGGAGGGTGAGATCGTCGGCAACTATCACTACCGCGGCATGGGGCCCAATCAGGAGACCCGCCTCACCTCGATCGAGCCGAGCCGGGCGGCCCTGATCGCCGACGGCCTCCGCGACCTCGACGATTACAACCACCGCGTCGGACTCAACGTGCTCCGCGCCGACCTCTCCACGTTCTGGCTCAGCGATCCCGAGGGGCGCATCGGCGAGTTCCTGATGCAGTGGGACGACCCCACCTGGGGCCTCGATTTCAGCCAGGTGTGGGAGCAGCTGGACAACCCGGAAGAGAAGATCATCCCCGGCGGATGACCCCGGGCGGCCCTTCCGGGCTAGAGTCCGTCCATGAGCACCACCACTCACCGCGCGTTCGCGGCCGCCACGTTCGCGGCTTGCGCACTCCTCGCCCCCGGTCACGCCAAGGCCCAGCTGGTTCCCGAGCGCGAGTACTACGGAATCAACCGCACGATCCCCATGACCGCCGAGCTGCCCTCGGGCGTTGCCGGCGAGGTCGAGATCGCGCTGTACGCGCCCGACGGGGGCGAGGTGGCGAAGGCCGCCGCGGCGGCGGGCGAGGTGGACCTCGCCGGCCTCTTCCCCGTGCTCTGGACCGGTGAGAGCCCTCGCACGCTCTACGCCCAGTTGCTGGTCGACGCCAAGCCCATCGGGCCCGCGGTCGTGCTCTCCCCGATGGTCAATCCGAATCTCGCCCAGCCCGATCCGAGCGGGCGCATCAGGTTCCCCACCCAGCCCAAGCAGTTCGTGACCTACGCGGGCATCCGCGCCTGGCCGGACCGGCACGTGGTGTTCTCCACCACGCTCGGGGACATGGAGTTCCGCATGCGCCCGGAGGAAGCGCCGAACACCGTGGCCGCGTTCCTCGAGCTGGTCGAGGGCGGGTACTACACGGACATCATCTTCCACCGGATCATCGGGGCCCGGGAGGGCCGCGCCCCGTTCATGGCACAGGTCGGCGATCCGACGGGGACGGGCTCGGGCGGACCGGGCCGGTTCATCGACCTCGAGCCTTCAACGCTCGCGCACGATTTCGGCGTGCTCTCGATGGCCCGCACGGCCGATCCGAACACCAACGGCGGGCAGGTGTTCGTCTGCTTCAGCCGCGAGGGCACGAGCTTCCTGGACGGCCAATACTGTGCGTTCGCCCAGGCGGTCGATGGCGCGGAGACGATCCTGGCCCTCGAGAAGGTCGAGACGGGGGCCCAGGATCGACCGACGGACCCGCCCGTGCTCAAGTCGGCGCGAACGATCCCGGCGCCGCCGTTCCCCGAGCGTCCCGGGGCGCTCGGGCGCCCGGCGGATGCCGAGCGCTGAGCGCGGGGCGAGCGACGGTCAGAATCGCAGCCGCGCCGTGATCATCGCCAGGAGCGCCGGGTCCGCGTCCGCGTCGGCGATCTCCGCGCCGGTGGTATCGCGGAATTCGTACTGGCCCCACACCGCCGATCCCGCGGCGATGTCGAACTCAATGTTCTCGCCGGGGCGCAGAATCGCCCCCAGAACGATAGGGATGCGATCGTCGCGCATGACGCCGTCGGGGATCGGGCCGTCCTCGCTCAGGCGAAACTCGCGCGACTCCCATCCGCCGGCGACGTAGACCGCCCAATCCTCCGACGGCGCGTAGCTGAGGCGGAGCGCGTTAGAGACCGTCTCGAGCGTCCACTGATCGTTGATCTTCCAGTTGATGACCGGGAGGCCGTACACGAGCGCGTCGTCCTCGATGCGCGACCGCACCACCAGCCCGGCGCCGATCGAGAGGCGCGGGTTGATTGCGTAGGTGGCGCCGAGCATCCCCGACGCGGTGAAGCCGTCGCCCAGGCTCGCCCCGTCCTCGGCGGCCCACGAGGCGTTGCCGCCGACGAACCACCACCATTGCTCGTTGACGCGTCCGGTGTACCGCGCGCCGAGCACGTACTCGGCGAAGTCGTCCGCCGGGTCGCCGCCCGGGACGATGCCCGTCGCGTCGTCGAACTCGTAGAACGAGTACTCGGCCCCGAAGTTGACGTCGATGAACGACGTCTCGGCCGGCGCGTAGCGCACGCCGAGGGAGGGCCCCAGCCTCGCCACGGAGACCGAGCCCGAGTCGCTCAGGTCCGACTCGGTCGTGAACGAGCTCTCGAGCGCGAGCGAGAAGCTCACCTTCGCGAGCGGGTCCCCGAGGGTGAGCGGCGCGGGGTCGCCGGCGAGCGCGGGGGCGACCGCCGCGGCGGCCAGCATCGCTGCGGCGGGTGCACGACGGTGGGGGGGTAGTTGGGGCATCCGCGTGTTCTCCTCGGGCCCGCGGGCGGGCGGGCCGGCATGGTACAGCGCGGAAGAGCCCCCCGCCTACACTTGGCCCGAGCCGGGCGCCGCCCGGCTGCGACCGGGGCGGTAACTCAATTGGTAGAGTGCCAGCTTTGCAAGCTGGAAGTTGCCGGTTCGAGTCCGGTCCGCTCCACTTCGGTGGTTCCAAAGCCGGGGGCACGCTGCACATGCGAGCAGGGGCGCGGCCGTGAAGGCCGCGCCCCTTCCTTTCGTTGCGGCGAGCTGTGCCCGCGGTGGTTGGGCGGTCAGCGGCGACGGCGCGAGCCGACGAGCCCGGCAGCGCCGAGGAGGCCCAGGGCCGCGGGCGCGGGGATGACTGCGTTGATCGTGACGCCGTTGTACGTCGACGAGCTGCCCCAGGCGCCGCCGCCGTTGCTGGAGAAGCGACAGCCGTCGAACGTGAAGCCCGCCGCGTCGGTCGGAGCGACGTTGGGCGAGAGCGAGTCCCACGGCAGCGAGTTGGTGAACGAAGGGCCGTCGAGAACGAAGCGATAGGACGCGACCGCGGCGGGCGTGAAGCTCGCGAGCAGCGCGTGAAGCTCGCGAGCAGCGCGCCTGGATTGCCGCCCGCGCTGGAGTAGATGCCGCCGGAGAGCGTGCTGTCGAGGGTGCTCAGGTCGCTGATCATCGCCACCGGCGATTCGAACTCGTGGCGTCGACCGTGTTTGCGGATGGAGCTCGGATTCATGTGCTCCTGCGCCGGAGGGCGCGCGCCAGTGCGGGCCCAAAGCGAAAGGCCCCGGGCGTCTGCCGGGGCCGGAGCTTGCGCAGGATGCTCACCGGCTTAGTTATCGCCCCCGAGCTTCGAGAGGTACTTGGCCGGCGCCTTCTTGAACTTGCCGATGCACTTGTCGCAGCAGAAGCGAACCAGCCGGGCGCCCGCGACCACCTCGGCCGGCTCCCCCATCGATCCAAGCTCCTCGCCGCCGACCACGCAGGTCTCGAGCGGGTA
>DASRXL010000141.1:0-2932 GCA_035654175.1 Phycisphaerales bacterium | reverse complement strand
CGGTGCGCGAGCGGTTGGATGACGGCATTTGGATCGTCCTGAGAGGCGAGACCGACGGCGCGGGGAACAGGCGCAGCGGCGGCAGGGTCTATCGACCCGCGCGGGGGGCGGGTGGAGGCTCCCTTACGGGATACCGGCGCTGGCTCAGGTTCTCGGACGGTGCTGGGCCTGGAGGGAGGTCCGCAGCTCGGCGAGGGAGGAACGGCCGGTCGCCTGCTCATGAGCGCCCAGAGGTGACGCGCCGAAGCGTGACCGGTAGTAGAGGTCGGCGATGGCGCGCAGCGGCGCGGCGAGGGGCGCGTCGAGGGTGTCGGCGTAGGCGAGGGGTGGGGCGGGGTCGGGCTTGGCGCGGCCGGCGGCCGCGAGGGCGACGAGGGCGTCTCTGTAGAAGAGCGCATCGGGCGGGACGGGGATGCCGTCGGCGCCGGAGCGGGACTTGCCGGGGAAGAAGCGAGCGAGCCAGGTGCGGAGGGGCGCGAACGCCTTGCCGCCCAAGCGGGCGAGCCAGTAGACGCCCATCACCAGCGCGAAGGTGGCGACGCCGACGATGAGCGAGCGCGTGAGGACGCCCTCGGGGAGGTGACGGCGGAACCAGTTCTGGATCTCGGCAAAGCGGTTCTGCCAGCGGACGGCGGCCGCGCCGGGATCGGCGCGGCCCGCGAGCCCGACGACGTCGAGCTTGATGCCCTTGTCGTAGGCGACGACATTATCGAGCCAGCTGAACTCGATCGCGTCCCAGAGGTGCTTGAGCCAGCCGATCGGTCCGCCCGAGGCGCGGCGCGACGACTGCAGCTCGCCGGGCGGCGTCGGGTCGAACGTCTCCCAGTGGTCGGGGGACATGCGGACCTCGACCCATGCGTGGGCGTCGGACTGGCGGACGGTGTAGTAGCCGCTGACGGAGTTGAACTCGGCGGCGGCGAAGCCGGTGGCGATGCGGGCGTGGATGCCGACGGAGCGGAGCATCGCGGTCATCGCGGCGGAGAAGTACTCGCAGTGGCCCTGCTTGGCGTCGAACAGGAACATCTCGATGGGGTCCTGGCCCGGCTTGGGGGCGATCATCTCCAGGGTGTACGGGTAGGTGCTGAGGTAGCTGACGAAGGCCTGGGCGGCGCGGCGCACCTCGGTCGGGGCGGTCTGGAACTTGGCGGGGTCGATGCCGCGCTCGGCAATGATCGACTGGGCGAGGGCCTTGATGCGCGGGGCGAACTCGTTCTGCGGCGGCGGCTGGGCCTGGTCAGCGCCGAGCTCACGGAAGTCGGCCGCGCTGGTGACGGTGTAGGCGATGCGACCGCCGGGGCCGGGCGCGAGCTTGATCATGCCGTCGGAGGCGCGGTAGGTGAGCTTTCCCTTGTGGTCGGTGCTGACGGAGACGGGGTGGAACGGGGCGAAGAGCGGCGACTCGGGCGACGGCCTGGCGTTCCGCTGGATGACCTCGTACTGGGTGCGGATGTTTGACTTCTCGCCGCCGGGGATGATGAGGCTGCCGGTAGCGGAGCGGTCGAACGGTCGGTTCTTGGGGGGCTCGGGCAGTTGGGGATTGCGGTCGGCGCCGTACCACTGGCCGGTGGTGGCGTTGTAGTCGGTGAGCACGGCGCCGCGGAGGTAGAGCGGGCCGGCGGAGGCGCGGGTCGCGGTGTCGCCGGCGCCGGTTGAGCCGGCGCCGGAGATGACGCGCACGTCGATCACCGGGGTGTTGTCCTGGTTGATGTTGCCGCCGGAGCCGAGCTGGATGGTGTCGGTGAAGCCCGTCGCCGTGGTCTTGAGGAACGGGGCGGTCGCCATGCCGAGCTGGGCGGCGAGCTGGCGCGGCGTGATGATGAACGCGACGACGCCCGCGCCCATCGAGGCGACGACGCAGAAGAGCGCGACGGAGCGAGCCGAACGCGGGCTGTGCTGGCGCTCCAGCTGCGTCGTCAGCAGCGGGACCTCGTCGCGCAGCCCGACGGACCGGAGGAGGTCAGACTGGCGCTCGATGGCGTGGTAGAGCTGGAGGGAGACCGTCGAGGTGATCGCCAGCGGCGTGTATGCCAGGAGGGCAAGGCCCATGCCGAGGCTCTGGCCGGTGAGCAGGGCGCCGATCACCACGAAGAGGCTCAGGCCCAGCAGTTGCGCCTCGTCGCGCATGCGCTGGCGGTCGAGCGATTTGACGAGCATGACGTAGGCGAGGAAGTCGGTGAGGCTGGTGATGACCTCCTGGCTGCGCCCCAGGAGCTGGAGCGTCAGGTGGGCGATGGCGGCGATGACCAGGCCGTTGAGCAGCGCGCGGGGGAGCGGGCGCGGGTGGCCGCTGAGCGTCTGGCGCACGAGCCACGCCGAGAGGATCGAGGCGAGGACGCCGACGAGGGCGAGCCCGGGCTTTTCGGCGGCGATCGCGTAGGCCAGGTGGCCGGTGAGCGCCGTGAGCAGGATCGTGCGGCGGAAGCCGCGCTCTGACTTCACGCGACACCCCCGGCCGAAACGATGTGCGCCGCGAGCCTGCGCGACGCGGTGCCGGTGGCGGGAGCGTCGACGCGACCGACGGGCGAGACACGGATGACGATGTCGGAGGCGGCCAGGCGCGGATCACCGCTGACGGCCAAGCCGGGGACGGCTGTCTTTGGCACGACGAGCAGCGCGAGGTCGTTCAGCAGGACCGCCGAGGCGCCGCCGGTGCGCGGGAGGATGTCAAAGTCCGCGGCGCGGCCGTCGGCGCCGGCCCAATCGGTGCGGATGGAGAGCCCGACGCGCAGGCCGCGGACGGTGCCGCCGACCGCCGCGGCGGCGCGGATGATGCTTGACGCGGTGCTGAGGGCCGCTTCGGTCTGTGCGGGGGTGGAGGCGGCGGATAGGCGGAGGAGGACCCAGAGCCGCCGGGGCGAGCCTTCGGCGTTCTGCCTGACGAGGAGGTCTCCGCCCGGGCGACGGGCCGATGCGCGCCAGGAGACCAGCTTGG
>DASRXL010000140.1:0-4050 GCA_035654175.1 Phycisphaerales bacterium | reverse complement strand
ACGAGCTACGTCCGGGGTACCTCGCTCCTCCGGTGCGGATGCTCGGGTACCCCGCTCCTCGGGCGCGGCTCCTTCTTCTACACCCTCTTCGCCGCCTCCTGGCTGCCCTGCCCCCGGGCCCCGAGAGCCCGAGGCGCAAGCGAGGGCCGCCGCCCCTCACCAGTCCTAAGCCATCCCACACCACTTCCCACTCTCGCGGCCAGTCGCGCTGGTTCCCCTCAACAGCCACCACCATGCTCCGCCTCCACGACCGTCATCGGTTTCCCGCATCCCAGGTGCACCTCGCCATCCCACACGCTGGAGCCCGTCATTGAGAAGTGATAACCGCAGTGCGGGCAGGTGATCCAGCGGCGCTCGCCGCGCGGCGTGGCTGGTTTGGGCGGGACGGGTCCCGCGCGTTCGCGGGCCCGGGCGAAGCTCTCGAGCCGCGACCGCTCGCGTTCGGCTTCCCAGGCGCGCTTGCCCGTGAGCACCTTCTCGCCCTCTGCGGCGCGTTCGAGCATGTCGGCGAGGAAGGCCGCGACGGTGGGCCAGGGGTAGGCGAGCTCGTTGCATTCGTGGTTCCACCAGGCGATGTCGCCATCGCGCGGGCTGGTGGTCCAGCTCGGATCGCTCCGCAGAAGGAGGTAGTCGCCGTTCCCCGCCCCGCCGACATGGCACCAGCCCGCCCATTGCTCCGCGATCGTCCCGAACCAGGTCGCGGCGTACTCAACCTTCCTGGGACGGGCGAGCTCGATCTGGAAGCCCGCCTCGCGCCAACTTCGCGGCGGGCCGAGGAAGAAGCGGTCGGGCTTGGCCTTCGAAGGGTGGTTGTGGTTGTAATACCAGTAGGCGCGGACGTGAATCTCGCCGGCTCCGAGCGCGGTCGCGAAGCGGATCCAGGACTCTGGAAGGCGCACGCCCATGCGCCTTTGGGCGCGCTCCCAATCGTCGCGGGCGGAGGAATCGCCGAAAGCGAAGTTCGTCTCCGGCGCGGCGTGAGCCGTAATGCGGGAAATCGCGGTCTCCAGGTCCACCGAGACAATGTAGATGCAACCGGGCCGGTACGGCCCGGCTCGCTGGTGGCCGCGTTTCGAGCGGGGCAGGGGGGAGCATTGCAGTCCGCCATCCGTTCGGGTAGTCTCTCTACCCATGCTCGCCCGCATCCGCTCAAGCCTGCTCCAGGGGATCGACGCCCTCCCGTGCGAGGTCGAGGTGGACCACGACCCCACGGCGATCGACAAGCCGCCGCTGATCGTCGGCCTGCCCGACGCGGCGGTGAAGGAGTCGCTCGAGCGCGTCCGCTCGGCGCTGATGAACTCGGGGTACTACCCCTCCAGCGGCCGGACGCTGATCAACCTGGCGCCGGCGGACCTCAAGAAGGAAGGGCCGGTCTACGACCTGCCCATCGCGGCGGGGCTGCTGGCGGTGGGGGGCGTGATCCGCGAACGGCCGGAGGCGGGGCTGGACTTCCGCACGGCGGTGATGGCCGGGGAGCTGGCGCTCGACGGGCGGGTGCGCCCGATCAAGGGGGCGCTGGCGCTGGCGAGCATGGCGCGGGCGACCGGGGCGGCGGCGGCGATCGTGCCGGCGGAGAACGCCGCGGAGGCGGCGGTGGTCTCGGGCATCGAGGTGTACGGCGTGCGGACGCTGGCGGAGCTGGTGGGTCTGCTGACCGGACAGCTGGATTTCGGGCCGCAGCCGGCGCCGGACGTGGCGGGGCTGTTGCGCCATGCGGAGGCGCCGATCGATTTCGGGGAGGTGCGCGGTCAGGAGAGCGTGAAGCGGGCGATCACGATCAGTGCGGCGGGCTCGCACAACTTGCTGCTGCTCGGCCCGCCGGGGACGGGCAAGACGATGATGGCCAAGGCGCTGCCGGGGATTCTGCCGCCGCTCTCGCCGGAGGAGGCGATCGAGATCACGCGGATCTACTCCGCGGCGGGGGTGCTGCCGGCGGGGCAGGGGCTGGTGACATCGCGCCCGGTGCGCTCGCCGCACCACACGGCGAGCTCGCCGGCGGTCTGCGGCGGGGGCATCATCCCGCGTCCGGGGGAGATCTCGCTGGCGCACAAGGGGGTGCTGTTCCTGGACGAGCTGGCGGAGTTTCCGCGCACGGTGCTCGAGACGCTGCGCCAGCCGCTGGAGGACCACGTCGTCACGATCGCGCGGGCGAACGGGACGCTGCGGTTCCCGGCGAGCTTCATGCTGGTCGCGGCGATGAACCCGACGCCGAAGGGGGATATGCCGGCGGGCGAGGTGGGGCGGCGGGCGATGGAGAAGTACCTGGCGAAGATCTCGGGGCCGCTGCTCGACCGGATCGATATCCACGTGGAGGCGCCGGCGGTGCCGTTCGACCAGTTGACTGGGCGGGCCGGCACGAACGGGACGACTTCGGCGAAGATGCGCGACATGGCCGCGGCGGCGCGGGGGCGGCAGGTGGCCAGGCAGGGCGTCGGGACGCCGAACTCGCGCCTGAGCGGCCGGCAGCTCGACGAGCTGGCGCCGATGGACGAGGCGTGCCGCGAGGTGCTGCGCCAGGCCATGACGGAGCTGAAGCTGAGCGCGCGGGCGTACGACAAGATCCGGCGGGTGGCGCGGACGATTGCGGATCTGGCGGGCGAGGAGCGGTTGGCGGTGGGGCACGTGAGCGAGGCGGTGGGGTATAGGTTGTTGGACAGGGCGGGGTAGGCGCCAAAGGCGGCGACGCGTAACCGGTCGCCGTAAGGCTGACTCGATCACGCGTCGCCACGGAATCGGGCGTGTTGGAACTGGGTCAGCTGATGGGGCGCACCTCGACGTCTACGGAGTCCTCGATGATCGTGCCGCCGTCCACCATCAGGCGGCCGGTGACGGTGTACGCCCCCGGTCGGTCGAACTTCACGCGGGCGATGCGCCCGTCCTCCTCGGTGTCGATCTCGCCGGCGGTGCTGGTCCACTCGACGTCGGCGTCGCGCCCGACGAGGTCCTGGCTGTGCGCCGTGAAGGTGATCAGCTCGCCGGCCACGATCTCGTCGTCGCTCGATTCGATCCAGAAATCCACGTCCTCGCCGCCGGCGACTCGGGTGCCGCGGCTCTGCTCGCACGCGGAGAGGACAGGGATCGCGAAGAGGCATGCCGCGGCGGTTTTGAGGAGCGTTCGCATCGTCTCGCTTCTTTTCGGCCGGGCGCCAGCCCGGGGATCTCAACCCGCGTAACTCTCACCCACGCCGGTAAATCCGGGATGAAACGGGGGTGAACCCCGCGTGGGATTTGCGCCGTAAACTGCGCCATGACCGACGCCCCGACGCAGCCCGCTCCCACCGAACGTTCGAACGAGTTCGCCTCGCGCGGCCACCCGCGGTACTGGTGGCACGAGGGGCGCGGCCGGGGGCATACGCCGCCGGTTTACTCCGACTTGGCCGACGGGGAGTGGGCGCTGCTGCGGGAGTGGTTCGAGGACACGGAGCGCCTGGGGACGTGCGGCGAGATCTCGGTGGCGATGGCGTCGGTGCTCCAGGCGTTCGTCATGGGGAGCGGGCTGCGGTCGATCGTGCAGCTCGGGCATTTCAGGGGATACTCCACGCTGCTGATGGGCTTCTGGCTGCGCCGCATGGGTGTCGAGCGCGGGCTTGTCTCGATCGATTGCAACCAGAAGTCCACGGAGTACACGCGGGGGTGGATCGAGCGGGCCGGGCTCGCCCGGTGCGTGACGCTGCTGGTGGGGGACTCGGCGGACCCGGAGATGCTCGGCGCGGCGGAGCGGGCGCTCGGGCGGGCGCCGCGCTGCGTGATCGTGGATTCGTCGCACCAGTACGCCCACACGGTGCGGGAGCTGGACCTGTGGTGGGGGGCGCTCGCGCCGGGCGGGATGATGTTCCTCCACGACTGCAGCGAGTTCGCCAGGCGGTGGGACCGGACGGGCGAGGGCGGCGTGCGCCGGGCGCTCGAAGAGTGGTTCGCGAGGACGCCGGAGGCGCGGGCGATCATGCTCGACGGCGACCCGGGCGAGAGTGGGGCGAGCGCGTACGCGGACCGTTGCGGCCTGTGCATGGTGCAGAAGCCGATGCGGGCCGGGCCGGGGGATTGAGCGGG
>DASRXL010000139.1:0-24355 GCA_035654175.1 Phycisphaerales bacterium | reverse complement strand
GCCAGCCGGCCGTCTCGTACTTGGCCACCGCGATCGCCGCGATGATCGCGATCGCGGCGAGCGTCGAGCTGCTCGCCGCGTTCCGCCGGATCTCCTTCCACGCCTCCCGCAGAAGTGGCACCGCCAGCATCACCGCCGCGATCACCGCCGGGATCTGGGCCACGTCCGAGTCGGTCGCGCCCATCCAGTCCGCGGCCCGGGTGGTCAGGAGCAGGATGCCCCCCACCAGGTAAAACACGATGCTCCGCTCGCTGGTGTCGCCGTGCGAGCACGCGACGATCCGGCCGTCCTCCAGGCAGTGCTCGTGGTGGTCGTGGTCGTGGTGGCGGTGCGCGGCGTGGGCCATCGCGGGCTCCCTGGGGTTTGCAGGCTCGATCCGGGGCGAACGCCCCTGGCCCGGTAGAGGTTCGGCGGCGTCCGCCGGGCGGCGAGGGGGCATGGTATGTCCCCGTGCCCTCTCCCGGGCGACTACCTTACGGGAGCGTCCGGGAGCCGGTTCGCCGGTCCTCCCGGCGGGAGCTGCCGCCATGGCCAACCCCCAGCCACCGACCGTGTGCATCCTTGGATTGGGTCAGATGGGGCTGGTCTGCGCCTCGATGCTCTGCGCGCCCGACGCCGGGCCGCGCGAGCGGCCCCTGGTCACGATGTGGGGACACAACCCCGACGAGGCCGGGGCTCTGGCCCAGACAAGGAGAAGCCCCAGGCTCGACGGCTTCCGATTGCCCGACGAGGTCCGCGTCTGCCTGACCGACCAGGACGCCCTCGATGGGGCGGCCGTGATCGTCTCGGCGATCCCGGTGCAGTTCACGCGCGAGGCCTGGAGCCGTCTCCGCCGGCACGCCCCACGCGGGGCGGGGGTCGTGAGCGTGGCCAAGGGCGTGGAGAACGACACCCTCCTCCGCCCCACCCAGATCGTCGCCGACGTGCTTCGCGACGACCCGGACGCCCGCCCACGCCAATTCGGCGTCCTGAGCGGGCCGACCATCGCGGCGGAGCTCGCGCGCGGGCTGCCGGCGACGATGATCGCCGCGAGCGACGACCCGGCGTTCGCCGACCGTATCCAGCAGCTCTTCTCGACGAGCTACCTGCGCGTGTACACCAACCCGGACTTGCTCGGCGTGGAGTTGGCGGGCGCGACCAAGAACGTGATCGCGATCGCGGCGGGAGTGCTCGACGGCCTTCAGGCGGGCTACAACGCCAAGAGCGCACTTCTCGCGCGTGGGCTCGCGGAGATCTCGCGTCTGGGCGGTGCGATGGGGGCGAGCGCCGAGACTTTCTTCGGGATCGCCGGCGTCGGCGACCTCGCGACCAGTTGCTTCAGCCCCGAGGGCCGCAACCGCTCCTGCGGCGAGGCATTGGGCAAGGGCGAGACGCTCGATTCGTACCTGCGGCGTTCGCCCTACGTGGTTGAAGGCGTCGCCACGACGAAGTCCGTCGTGGATCTGGCCCGGAAGTACCGGGTCGAGATGCCCATCACCGAGGCCGTGCACGCGGTGCTCTTCGGCGGCGTGGATCCGATCCAGGCGATCGGCCGGCTCATGAGCCGCGAGCTCAAGCAGGAGCGCGTCGGCTGAGCCTCGCCCCGCGTCCGGGGCAAGGCGACCTCCTATTTTACCCAAATTCAACCGGCGCCTCGGCATCGCCCGATATGCCCGCGTCGCACCGACCGGGCTTCCACGGCGGGGCTGGGCAGCCGTCGCCGGGCCCGCTCCCCCCGAGAGGCCCGCCGATGCAGATGGACCGGACCGCGGCGCGCGGACAGCAGCGGGGAGTGTGGATGGTGTGCTCGCTGGGCGTGACGGCGCTCGCCGGCGGAGCGGTGTCGGCGCGGGGCGAGAGAGTGCCGCGGTTCGAGCACCCGATCGTCATTGCCAGCCACAGCGGCTCGACATGGGCCGGGAGGCCGTACGGCCTCGCCGCGGCGGACTTTCTCGATGCCGCGGGAGCGGCGGGGCAGGACGGATTCCCGGAGGTTGTCGTCGTCAACAGCGGCGGCGATCTGCTGGCGTGCGAGCCCGCGGCATGGGGGCTGGTCTCCGTGTTCTGGAACACCGGCGCGTGGTCGAGCGGCGAGCCGGGGCTGGTGCTCGTCCAGGAGGTTTCGGTCGCTCCCGGATTGGGCACGGAGGTCGTGATCACCGACATCGACGGCCGGGACGGGCCGGACCTCGTCGTCGCGGCGACGCAGTGGGTGCAGCGCGGGCCGGACGCGGGCGTCTACATCGCCCTGAACGACGGTGTGGGCGCCTTCAATCCTGCCGCGAAGCACCCCATGCCGCTCAGCCTGATGGGGCTCGGCGTCACCGATATCGATGCCGACGGCCGGGCCGACGACGTCGTCGGAGCTACCGCCGATTGTCCTCCGCCCGACGGAGTGCCGCTCGATTTCGTGTGGGTGAAGCTCGGCGATGGTGCAGGCGGCTTCGTCAACCAGTGGCCGATCCGCCTGGGCTCACCGAGCGAGGCGGCGCCGGTGGACCTCGCGCTGGCCGATTTCGTCGAGCGCCCGGGCCCCGTGCTGCCCGACCTCGTGACGGCGAATCCGAACGCGGACGCGTACTGGGTGGTCGAGAACCTCGGGTCGGGGCGGTTCCGCCCCTTCACCGTGCTCAAGCCCGACGCGTGTCTCGGCGACTGGGGGATGCGCACGATCGCCTGCGCCGACATAAACGGCGACGGGCGCGCGGACTTCGCCGGCGTCGCGGGCCTGTACGCGCAGGTCTTCCTCGGCGACGGGGCGGGCGGGTTCACTTCCCACTGCGACAACCCCGGCCTGCGCTCCCGCCTGCGGGACGAGGACGAGGCGCCGCCCACATTCGCCCACGGGCTGTGCATCGGCGACCTGAACGGGGGCGCCGGGCTCGACGTCGCGGTGGCGATGCGGAACCTCGCGGTCGGACGCTCGGAGGTGGCGCTGCTCCTGGGGCGGGGCGACGGCACCTTCCACACGCCCACGCCGGACCGCGCATACGTCTATTCCGTGGACGGGGACAGCGGCGATCCCGACGACGTCGCCGCGCCGGTGTGCGTCGAGATCACCGACCTCAACGCGGATGGATTCGGCGACATCGTCACCACCAATCACTATTCCGATACCATCAGCGTGCTGATCAATGGGGGCGTGAAGTCGGGGGGCAGGACCCCGTAAGCGGCGCTAGCCGACGCTGCTCCTGAGCATCAGCACCGCGACGCCGAAGTAGATCAGCATGCCCGAGGTGTCCATGAGCGTCGCGACCAGCGGCGTGGATGCCACGGCCGGATCCAGGCCGAGCTTGCGCAGACCGAGCGGCAGGAGCGAGCCGACGATGGTGCCCCAGGTGACGACGCCCGTCACCGCGCTCGCGACGGTGAACGCGAGCGCTCCGGCCCCGATCTCGGGGCCGGGATCATCCGCGCCGTGCGCGAGCCTGCGCCACGCGAGCACGACCGCCACGCCGAGCAGGCCCAGCGCGAGCCCGAGCATGAGCCCACTGAGCAGTTCCCGCCGGACGATCCTGAACCAGTCGGCGGGCTCGACCTCCTCGAGGGCGAGCGCGCGGGTGACCAGCGTCGCGGCCTGGCTGCCGGAATTCCCGCCGCAGGAGATCACGAGCGGGATGAAGAGCGCCAGGGCCGCGGTCCGTTCGAGTTGCCGCTCGAACGCTCCGAGCACCACGACGGTGAACACGCCGCCGATGAAGAGCACCCCGAGCCACCCGCCGCGCTTGAGGAACATCTCCGCGGCGCCGGTCTCCATGTACGGCTGGTCGAGCGCCGCCACGCCGCCGAGCGCCTGGATGTCCTCGGTGGCCTCCTCCTCCGCGACGTCCGCGACGTCGTCGAAGGTCACGATCCCGAGGAGGTGTCCCCCGGCGTCGACGACCGGCAGCGCGGTGCGGTCGTAGCGCCCCATCACGCGGACCGCCTCCTCGCGGTCGTCGGTCGCGTTCAGGCTCGGCACGCGCCCGTCGCAAAGCGATTCGATCGTGGCCTCGGGAGGGGCGAGGAGCAGCTTGCGGATGGGCAGGTCGTCCAGCAGCTTGAGCCGGTTGCCGACCACAAAGAGCCAGTTGATCGTCTCGGCGTCATGCCCGTGCTCCCGGATGTGCTGGATGGCTTGGTCCACCGACCACTCCGGCCGGATCCGCACGTAGTCCGGCGTCATGAGCCGGCCGACGCTCTCTTCTGGATAGTTCAGGATCTGCTGCGTGACCCGCCGGTTCTCCGGGCTGAGCTTCGCAATCAGCCGGGCCGCGGCCTCGGCGGGAAGCTCGTCGAGGAAGGCCGCCCGGTCGTCGGGATGCATCTCCTCGAGCACCCGGAGCGCGCGCTCGTCGCCGAGGTGCTCGATCAGCTCCTCCTGCCGATCGGTCTCCAGGTGGGCGAACGCCTCGGCGGCCTCCTCGCGGTGGAGCAGGCGGAAGACGATGGCGGCCTCGGTGGCCCCGAGCTCGCTCAGCAGCTCGCCGATGTCCGCCGGGTCCATGCCGCGAAGGGCGGTCCGCAGCTCGACGAACCTGCGCTCGTTGATCAGCTCCCGGATCTCGGGCTCGAGGAGTTGGGTCGTCGAGTTCATCCGGCGTGATGGTACCCGACCCCCGCGCGGGCGCCGGGAAGGATGCTCGCGGAGCGGCGAGTTCCTGCCGTGCCGGGTCAGGTGCGGCCCGGCTCGTGCGCGGGGCCGTCCCCCGCGCCTAAGCGCCCGTCGGGTGCAGGTGCCGGCGCGCGTCGGTGCGCTGGATGATGTCGCTCACGCCCTGCTGATTGAACCCCTTGAAGCCGTCGTTGCGCTCCAGGTTCTCAAGGTGCGAGCCGATCGCGCCGTTGTCGCGGATGAACGCCGCCTGGTCGGGAGAGAGCTGGCCGCCGGCGACGAGACGCGCGAGGCGCGACTCCTCCACCCGCCACCACTCGCCCTCGGTGAACGCCTGGCGCAGGTAGGAGAAGGTCGTGAAGGGCTGCATCGTGTTCACGCCCTCGCGCAGGAGCTGGTCGCGCAGCGCGTGCCAATCGAACTGGCACTCCAGGTGGTGCATGCCGGCCTGGAGCATGCTCTCCCCGTGCAGCGCCGCCCAGAGGCCGATGGTGCCCAGCTCTCCGCGCGGGGCGAGCGTGCCGTGGGCGAAGTCGCCGGTGAGCTCCTCGGGGCTCATGTCCACGTCCGCGAAAATCGTGATGCCGGCCACCGGCTGCTCAAGCACCTGGGCGCCCCAGCCGGCCTCGAGCCCCGCGTAGAAGCGCTCGCGCAGGTGGAAGCCGAGCTTCTCGAGCACCCGGATCACCTCGCGGTAGTTCTCGCGCGAGCAGCGGTAGGTGTGATGGTCGTGGTTGGCCCAGCCCAAGCCGAGCACGTCCTGGCGGCTCTTCTGCGCCCGCGCGGCCCGGTTGCGGCGCATCCAGTACTCGCGTTCCGCGGCGAAGAAGAGGTCGCACGCCCAGTCCACGCCGAGCAGAGCGATCGCCTCGTCGAGCAGCTCGTGCACGCGGGCGAAGCCCTGCGCGTCCGTGGGGAAGTTGCGCTGCCGGCGCCGGAGTCGGTCGAGCTGCCGCCGGGCCTCGAGGCGGACGGCGAGCGGGTCGTGGGTGGGCGCGAAGCCGCGGTATCCGTGCCGCTCGACCGCCCAGAGCTCCGCGCCCGGCGCGACGAAGACCTGGCCCCAGCGGAAGCGCGAGCCCGCCTCGCCCTCGACGCGGAAGGTGGTATCGACCGCGTGGGCGGCGCACACGTCGGACAAGCACTCGACCTTCAGGCCGATGCGCATCGGGCCGCCCCGCCCGAGGATGACGGAGGGGAAGATCGCCCCCTTGTGTGTGTAGTGATCGTCAGCGCCCGGCTGGGGCTCGCGCGTGAAACCCGTGGCCGCGAGGCGGTCCCTCAGCGCGGGCTCGGCCGGCGTTTCGATGAAATCCACCCAGTCCTTGAAGCGGGTGCCGGTCTCGGCCTGCATGCGCGCGGCCATCGCGCCTGCTTGCGGGCACTGGGCGAGGAACGACCCGACCAGCTCGTCCACGAGCTGCTGGGCCGCCGGCTGCGGCTCCCAGTGAAACCCCAGCGGCGGAGGATTGTGGGCGGCGCCTTCGGGAAGCGTGGCGGTCATGCGGGGCTCCTGGTCGCGCGGGGACGGGCGGAACAGTAGTCGCCGGGGACCGGGCGGGGGGACAGCGCCGAGCGGCCTGGCGACCGCGCCGGCCTGAGGGTCGGGGCACGCCGCGCGGCGGACTGCGCCCGGCGCGGCGCTCTCAGCGATGTCGGCCCGCGGCGGGAGGGGCTTGAGCCCCGCGTTCGGTCGCGAGGGAGCCGAAGTCAGACAGCCCGACCGGCTCCCTTGCGAAGAACGGCTCGCCCGCCGCCGTTCCGATGCGCGAGCCGAAAAAGCGGGTGCCGGCGATCACCCAGTCCACCACCTGCCGGTTCCGCTCGTTGACGCCGAACTGCGAGTGGTACGCGCGGATCGCCGCCTCCTTTTTCGCCTCGCACCCGGTCACGTCGAAGACAAACGTCGGCTGAGGCGAGATCCGCAGGTGGGTGCAGTAGTAATAAAAGAGCCAGCGGGGGTAGATCGGGGGAGGGTTGGGGCTTGAGGAGCGCGCCCTGAGGCCCGAGTCCTGAGCTTCGGGGCGGGCGAGTTCGGGCGGGATGGGCATGTCGAGGCTGGTGAGCTTCGCGTCGAAGCGGGCGTCCTCGACGATCCGGGTGACCGCGCGGTGGTCGGGGTGCGCGTCCTCGAAGTAGGGAACGAAGAGGATCTCGGCCTGGTGGGCGCGGATCACGCCGGCGACCGCGTGCCGAGCCTCGATCGTGTGCTCGACGGAGCGGTTGCGCAGGCCGAGCTGCACCCGGCGCACGGGCCTGCCGCCGGGGTGCGTGGCCGGGTCGGGCGAAAGGATCTCCGCCGCCGCGGCGGCCTCCTGCGCCCGCACCTCCGGGCTGCCGTAGGGCGTCGGCTCGCCGTCGGTCATGTCCAGCAGCAGCACGTCGTGCCCCTGCTCGGCCAGGCGGGCGATCGTGCCACCCATGCCGAGCTCCTGATCATCCGGATGCGGGCCGACGACGAGCACCTGAGCCACGGCTTCGCTCCCTTGAACGCGGACTTGCGGGGCTGCATGCGGACGGACGGAGCGAGGCGGAGGTGCTTCGATCGGCGCCCTTCTCCGCGTGCTGCGCGCCGCTTCGCGCCTCCGCGTTCCTCCTCACTCGTCCTGTCCGACGACGACCAGGCCGATCATCTTCGTCTCACCATTCTCGATCGTCTCGAGCTGCGCGTGCACGACCTGGTCGGGCTTCTTGGTGGCGAAGAACCCGCCGGCGCGGAACTTCTCGCCGAATTCGTCGCGGAACTCGTACAGGTCCAGGCGCAGCGTCTCGCCGGGCGCCATGCCCAGGATCGGCCTGCTGTACCGGCCGTTGATCCACACCGTCGATGGCCCGAAGGTGCGGGCCGTCGTATTGGTCATCGTGAGCACGGTTTCCGGGCTTCGGATCACCTGGATGTCCAGCACCTCGCCCTGCGCGAGCTGGCGCGGATATGGCCGGTCGTAGGCCCCGACCGGCTTGTCCGCGAGGCCGGTGGGGATCGAGTTGCAGGAAGAGACAAAGCAGAGTGCGCAGAGAACGCCCGTTGCCCCAGATGGGCGCAGATGAGCACGCAGGGAAGGAGTCTGGATCAGCCCGACCAGCCGCCTTCGCGCGTTTCGCCATCTGTGTTCATCCGTGTTCATCCGTGGTTCTCTCCTCTGCTTCATCTCTGCGACCTCTGCATCCCCTCTGCGTTCTATCCTCTCCCCGATGGGCTGCACCAGCAACAACGCTACGCCCGCCTGCCCGGCGATCGCGCCGGGGGCGGAGGGGATCGATGCACGCCGGACCGCCGAGCGGCTGGTCGCCCGCCACGGCCCCGGCGGCATGCACCCCCGCGTCCGGGGCCTCGTGCCCGCCTTCGACGCGCCCTTCTTCCAGGCCGGGCTGGCAGGATACTCCGACGCGGCGATGCGCATCATCGCCCGGCGCCACGGCTGTCCCTGGTGCGTCACCGAGGCCCTCCTCGACCGCACCCTCCTCGCGGGCGGGCGCGGCTTCGCCAAGGCCGACCTCGGGGAACTGCACGACAACGTCCCCGGCGGCGAGGAGGACACGCCGCTGGCGGGACAGATCATGGGGTCGGACCCGGCGGAGATGGCCGCGGCGGCCCTGAAAATGGTGGAGCAGCGACGGCGGCACGAACGCGATTACCGGCGCCTCGCCTACGGCGAGAGGCACCCAGGCACTCAGGCATCGAGGCATCACGCGGAGGAGCTGCCAGTCCAGCACCTGCGCCTCCCTGGTGGGGAGCAGCTCGGGCGGTATGACCCGGAAGCGGGACTCGCCTACGCCGATGATCGGTTCGACGCTCTTCCCTCGATGCCTTGCTGCCTCGATCCCTCGATGCCTTCCCGCAGCTTCGCGGCAATCGACGTCAACCTCGCCTGCCCCGTCAAGAAGATCTCCTCCAAGGCGCGGGGCGGGCACTGGCTGGCCGAGCCAGCGGGGGCGATCGAGATACTGGAGGCGGTGCGGGAGGCGGTTCCCGCGGACGTCCTCTGCACGGTGAAGCTGCGCCGGAGCTTCGACGACACGCCAGAGATGGCCGAGGCGTGCGGTCGGATTCTCGACGCCGCGTACTCCATGGGCTACGCATGGGCGACGGTGCACGCCCGCACCGTCGAGCAGAAGTACGTCGGGCCGAGCCGGTGGGACACCCTGCGCGGCGTGGTCGCGCGCGTCCGGCGCGACGACCCCGACCGCCCGATCTTCGGCTCCGGCGACGTGTGGGAGGCGGGCGACATCTTCCGCATGATCGAGTACACCGGCGTCACCGGCGCAAGCGTCGCCCGCGGCTGCATCGGCAACCCATGGATCTTCCGCCAGGCGCGCGACCTGCTCGCCGGTCGTGAGCCCCGCACGCCCACGATCGTCGAGCAGCGCCGCGTCCTCGAGGACCACTTCGCGCTCGCCCTCGCCGTCAACGCCGGCTGCCGCAAGCCGGAGGTCTTTACCGGGCGCGTCATGCGCAAGTTCGGCATCCGCTTCGCCGAGCACCACCCGCGGGCGGAGGAGGTGCGCCAGCGCTTCACCCGCATCGCGAGCCTCGCAGACTGGAGAGAGGTGCTGGACGAGTTCTACGCCTTCGAGCTTGCGAACGCCCCTGATTGAACGCGGAGTCAGCGGAGCGGGACGCGGAGCTCGCCGAGCGAGACAGTGCATGCCCGGGGCGCACGCCGGCCTTTCTCCGCGCGCCCGCGTCCCGCTCCGCCTTCTCCGCGTCCGGCCTCTACACTGACGCTATGACCAGTGACTTCGAATCTGTCAAGTCTGCCTGGCTCGCCGAGCTGCGTAAGCAGAAGCAGTGGGCCGAGCACGCCGCGGGGCAGGTGCCCGACGAGAAGCTCCATCAGGCGATCGCGCCCGGCACGAACCCGGTCTCGGTGATCATGAAGCACCTCGCCGGCTCGCTGCGCAGCCGATTCACCGAGTTCCTCACGACCGACGGCGAGAAGGATTGGCGCAACCGCGATCACGAGTTCGTCGTGGGGCACGAGCCGCGCGAGGAGCTGATGGCCATCTGGAACCGCGGCTGGGACGCGGTGCTCGGGTCGGTCGAGGCGCTGACCAAGGAGGACATGGCCCGCACGGTGACAATCCGCTCCGAGCCGCACACGATCCCGCTCGCCGTCACACGCGCGATCGCGCACTGCGCCTACCACACCGGCCAGATCATGCTTGTGTCGCGGATTCTTGCGGGGAGCGAGCACTGGAAATGGGCGACGATCGCGCCGGGGAGGAGCGAGGAGTTTCGCGAGCAGATGGCCCAGCGGTTTCAGACGTGAACGCGAAGGCCGCGAAGGTTTCGAAGATCGCGAAGCCGGACCTCACCAATCAGGCGCTTGCTTCCAGTACTCCAGCTGCGGGTTTATGACGCCACCCTCGGCCACGCTTCGAGCGTCTTCGAGGCTGAAGGAGAAGATGTAGTCACCGCCATCGGGCGCGTAGAAACTGAAACCGAATCTCCCTTCGTTCTCGTCCCAACCGCCGCAGAAATTGGGCGACTGGTAGATGTCGTCGCTATCGACAATCCGCCCAGCGGCAACGCCCCTCAAGATTTGGTGGCAGATCTCCCGGAACTCGTCGTCGATTCGGAGCTTCATCCCGCGGCTTCATCCTTCGAGGACTTCGCCCCCTTCGCGTTCGGCTTTCGCTTTCCGCAAAGCCCTCAGGTCTGACCCACCCACCCCGGCTCGGCCACTTCCTTCCACCGCGCCCGGATCGCCTCGACCTGCTCCGGCGGTAGGGGGCCGGCCTTGAGCAGCTCGGCGTTCTGCGCGAAACGGTCGGGGTTGGTGGTGCCGACGACGTTGGTGTGCACGCCGTCGAGGGCGAGGATGAAGCGCAGGGCGATGCCGGCGGGGCCGTCGGGGCCGGTTTTGTCGCGGTTCTCGGGGCGGGTGAAGTCGTAGTCGAGGGCCTTCATGCGCTTGTAGTACTCGGCGTGGTAGCCGCCGGGGTCCTCGTTGTAGCGCCAGACGGCGTTGCCTATGCCGCGCTTCACGATCACGCCCATATTCTGCTCGCGACAGGCCGGCAGCGTCAGATCGATCGCCTCCTGATCGAACACGCTGATCGAGGTCATGAGCGTGTCGAACTTGGCGGTGTCCACGGCATACTTCGCGGCCTTCGAGTCGCCGCTGTAGCCGATGTACCGCGTCTTGCCCTGCTCTTTGGCTCTCTCGAGCGCCGCGATCGCCTCGCCTTTCTCCAGCACGTCGACGCCGCAGGAGTGCAGGTGCACGAGATCGACGTAGTCGGTCTTCAGGCGCTGGAGGCTGCGTTCGATGGTGCGCATCACGCCCTCGGCGCTCCAGCCGTCCACGCCCTCGGGCGCCCAGTGCCCGACCTTGGTGAAGAGGTAGTAGTCCTTCCGCCTCCCGCTCACGGCGTTGCCGATGAGCACCTCGGACTCGGCGTAACACTCGGCCGTGTCGATCGCGTCGAGTCCCTCGTCGAGAGCGCTGTTGAGGAGCTTGTCCACATCGGCCTGCGGCGCCGCCCCGTACCCGATCTCCGCGCCGCCGAAGCCCAGGACCGTCACGTCCATGTCCGTCCTGCCGAGCCGGCGCTTCTCCAGCCCGAGCCACCCGTTCCGGCGCCCGGCCGCTTTCGCATTCCTCGTCATGCCGAGCACGCTCCCCGCCGCCAGTCCCGCGGCGGTCGTCATCAGGAATTCACGCCTCGTTGGTCCGCTCATGGTCGCCTCCGTTCCCCGCACGAGCATACCGCGCTCGCCCGCCGCCGCGGCGCCCTACATCCAGCGCATCCTGCGGAAGAAAAGCAGCTCGGCGGTGACGACCACCAGCAGAACGGCGCAGATCACCCAGAACCCCCACGGGCTGTCGGCCAGCGGGATGCCTCCGACATTGATCCCGAGCAGCCCGGTCAGCAGGCTGAGCGGCAGGAAAACGCAAGCGACGACGCTGAGCCTGTAGGTGTTGCGGGAGAGCTTCTCGTTGATGCGGGCGGCGAGCTGCTCCTGCGCGATCACGAGGCGCTCCCGGATCAGGTCCAGCTCCTCGACCGCGTGCGTGAGGCGCTCGGAGACCTCCCGCAGGTGGGCGCGGTCGAGATCAGTCAGGAGGGGGTGGGGGGCGACGATCATGCGCCCGACCATGTCGCGCTGCGGCGCGATGTGCCGGCGCATGGTCATGCACCCCGAGCGCAGCTCGGCGATGCGCACCCGCAGCGCCGAGCCGATCTCGTCGGCCCCGGATTTCGCCTCGATCTCGTCGGCCTGCTCGCTCAGGTCGGCGGCGGTGTCGTCGATCCGGTCGGTCAGCGCCTCGAGCAGCTGCACCAGGATCTCGCCGCTGCGGGTCGGCCCGTTGCCCTCCTGCAGCGCGGCCGCGACGTCGTCCACCGCCGTCACGGGCCGGCCCCGGACGAGGATCGCGCGGCGCTCGTCGAACCAGCCGCGCAGGGCGACCATGTCGTCGGGCTCGGCGCCGGGGATCAGGTTCACACCCCGGAGCATGACGAGCAGGCCGGAGTCGATGGGGGTGCACCGGGGCCGGGGCTCCTCGGTGAGGATCGAGGTCACGAGGAGCTCGGGCAGCGCGGCGACGTCGCGCAGCCACGGCTCGGTCGCCTGCTCGTGCCGGTCGAGCACCGCCCACAGCAAGCCTTGATCCGGCGTCCAGCGCCCGATCGAGCCGGCGTTGAGCGCCCGCGCGCCGCCGCGCCCGTCGAGCACCGCCGCCTGCAGCATGTACCCTTCCGACGTCATACGCCCTCGCGCGGCCCCGGCCGGCGGTGGAGCTTACCCGGCCGAGCCGGCCGCGGTGGGCGGGGCGGCTTCAACCGGAGCACGCGCCACGGGCTACCCGCTGACGGCCGCCTTGGTCGCCGGGGCCTGCGTCTGGCGCTCCCCGCCGGCGGGGTAGACCACGCGCCCGTGATAGCTCGAGGCGACGGTCTTGCTGACCGACTCGACGATCGCGCGGAGCTCCTTGAGCGTGAGGTCGCACTCGTCGAACTGGCCGTCGAGCAGCCGCTTGTTGGCGATCGAGCGGACGAGCTGGTCGATGCGGGAGGGCGTGGGCTCGCTGAGCGTGCGGGAGGCGCTCTCGACCGCGTCGGCGATCATCAGGATCGCGACCTCTTTGCTCCGGGGTTTGGGGCCGGGGTAGCGGTACTCGAGCTCCCTGGGCTTCTCGGCCTTGTCGCCGCCGGCGTCCTCGGCCTGCTTCTTGGCGCGGTGGTAGAAGAATTCGACGAGCGTGGTCCCGTGGTGGGCCTCGATGAAGTGCTGCAGGCTGCGGGGCAGGCCGTACTCCCGCGCCATCTCCATGCCGTCCTTCACGTGGCCGACGATGACCAGCAGGCTCATCGCGGGGCTGAGCTTCTCGTGCTTGCTGATCGCCCCCGACTGGTTCTCGATGAAGTACTCGGGCTTGTTCATCTTCCCGATGTCGTGGTAGAGGGCGCCGGCGTAGCACATCAGGGGGTCGGCGCCGATCGTGGCGGCGGCGGCCTCGGCGATCGTCGCGACGTTGAGCGAGTGGTTGTACGTGCCCGGGGCCCGCTGCTGCAGCTCGCGCAGCAGCGGCTGCTTGGGGTCGCGGAGCTCGATCAGCGTCATGCCGGTCGTGATGTCGAACGCGCGCTCGACCAGCGGGAGGATGAAGAGGATCACGGCCCCGACGCCGAGCCCGCCCAGCCCGGCCCAGAACGCGTCCCAGAGCGTCTGGCGCACGGCCGCCAGCACCACCGGCCGGTCGATCGAGAGCACCATCACCGTCGCGATCGCCAGCGCCAGGCCGGTCGTCAGGCCCATGCGCAGCACCGTGTCGCGCGAGCGGATCTCGTGCAGCTGCCAGATCGCGACCACCACGCCCGTCAGGATCAGCCCGAACATGCCGATCGGCTGGTCGAGCGCCATGCACACCAGCACAGCGTGGAGGCAGGAGAAGGCGAGCGCCACGCGCTGGTCGTACGCGATCACGAGGATCGCGGCGAGGAACACCGTCGGGATCACTGCCGTCACGGTCAGCGCCCGGGGCTCGGCCACGCTCGCCCAGCAGGCCACCGCCAGCGTCCCGCCGAGCAGGCACGCGATCCACACCATCCGGGAGACCTTCTTGCGCAGGCGGGGGACGAAGAGGGCCGCGTAGAGCGCGGCGCCCGCGGCCGTCGCGATCGAGGCGCCGATCACGCCGAGCCGGCGCACCCACACCCGCCAGCGCTCCGCCTCGAGCTGGAAGTGGCGCGTCTCCGCCCGGACCAGGTCGATGTCGGCGGCGGTGACCACCTCGCCGCGCCGGAAAATGGTCGCGCCCTCGCCCCACTCGGCGACGACCGGCTGCACCGCGTCCGCCGCCGCCGTCTGGGCCGCCTGCGTCGCCGCTTCGTCCAGGCGATAGGTGGGGCGCGGGTTGACCAGGAGCCGGTTGAGCATCACGCTGCGCAGCGACCCCTCGAAGCCGGCGTCGACGGCGAGGCTCGTGAGGCCGCGGCGCAGGGCGTCGGCGTCCTCGACGTTCAGCGCCTCGCGCTGCGGCACCTCCAGGGGCGGTCTGCCCGCGCGCCGGAGCTGGAGCGTCACGTTGCTCCCGCCCTGGCTGGTGCGCTGCCATGCCTTGGCGTCCAGCAGGGGCGTCCGCTCGAGCCTGTCCCAGAACGCGCGGACCCGCGCCAGATACTGCGCAGAAGGCTCGCCATCGGCGCTCTGCGCCTGCACCGCGCGCAGGCCGTCCTCGTTGAGCCGGAACTGCTCCCGGATGCTCTGGTCCACCCGCTCGAGCGATTGCACGCTCGCCAGGGTCCGTGGGAGGCTCTCGAGCGACACGCGTAGCTCGCTGAGCAGCGCGTCGTCGGCGTTGAACACCGGGGTCGCCGACTGGCGGGCCTTCTCGCGAGCCGACGCCGTCGCCTCGCGGTCCTCGACCTTGAAGGGCACACGCACCGTCCGCGTCATGTTCGACACCTGGCCGGGGGCGAGCAGCGGCTGCTCGCGGGCCCACGCGGCCAGCAGCCCCGCCCACACGCCCAGGAGCAGGGTGATCAGGATGCCCCAGCCGGCCGTGCGCGAGCGCAGCGCCTCGATCGTGCGGACCAGGGGACCACGCTCCGGCACGCGCCCGACGCGCGCCCGACGGGTCGGGCGTCTCGCGCCGTTCTTCATGATGCTGGTTCTGATCGTGTCCCTGGCCATAGGTGTCCGCCGGCTCGGGCGCCGATGTTCTCGGCCCCTCACCCACCCGACTCATCGGACTCCCGCAGCGCCCGCTGGAGCAGGTCCCGCTGCTGGGCCTCGCGGTCGGTCTCCCCATACGCTTCAATGATCCTCTGCACCAGACTGTGCCTGACCACGTCCACCGCTTCAAGCGTCACCGTCGCTACACCCGGCACGCGCCGCAGCCTCCGTGCGGCATCGATCAGGCCGCTGTCCATCGGATCGGGCAGGTCGATCTGCGTCACGTCGCCCGTCACGACCATCTTCGAGCCGTGGCCCATGCGGGTGAGGAACATCTTCATCTGCCCGCGCGTCGTGTTCTGGGCCTCGTCGCAGATGATCATCGCGTTGTTCAGCGTGCGCCCGCGCATGTACGCGAGCGGCACCACCTCGATCACGTCGCTCTCCATGAAGCGCCGGATCTGCCCGAAGTCCATCATGTCGTGCAGCGCGTCGAAAAGCGGGCGGAGGAACGGATTGACCTTGGCTTCCAGCCCTCCGGGGAGGAAGCCCAGCTTCTCCCCCGCCTCGACCGCCGGCCTGGCCAGGATGAGGCGGCTGACGCGCCCGGTCTTGAGCAGGTGCACCGCCGCCGCGACCGCCAGGTAGGTCTTGCCCGTCCCCGCCGGCCCGATCGCGATCGTCAGGTCGTGATCGCGGATCGCTTCAAGATAGATGTGCTGATTGGCCGTCTGCGGCCGGACCGGCCGCCCCCGCACGTACACCTCGATGCGCCCATCCCAGGGCGTCAGCGCTTCCGCCCCAATGCCCTCGATGTCCGACTCGGCGGCCCTGGCGGCGGAGGCCGCCTGCTCGGCGATCAGGTCCAGCACCGCCTGACGCGAGGGCATCGGCCGGTCGCGAGCACCGCGCGAGAGCTCGTCGATGACGGCCTTCGCCGCGCTGACCGCCGCGGCCTCGCCCTGGATTCGCACCTGCCCGCCCCGCGAGGCGATGTTGACGCCGAGCGTTTCGCGCAGCATCTTGAGGTGCCGTTCGCCCGAGCCGACGACCGCCAGCCCCGCCGCACCGGAAGGAACTTGCACCGTGATGTCCAACAGGCTGTTTCTCCAGAGAACACACGGTTCGGACCCGGCGTCCGCGGCGGGGCCGCTCGGAGCCGGGGGCCGTGCGATGAAGTTTAGCCGACGCGGCGGGAGACTGGAAGCGGCGCTTAAGTCTGTTGTAGTGCTGTGTTTATGTGCCTTCACGGGCGCGTTCTCGCCGGGCTGTGCCTCCGGCGGGTCGGGGCGGCCTGCCGGCGCGCCGGCCTCCGGCGCCACCCGGATCGAAGTCCTGGGCGATTGGGATGATGTCCGCTCGTCGGTGGGCGTGGGGCTCAGCCAGGTGGGGATCGCGCCGCTCCGCGTGAACAGCCCCGAGCCCGACCGCCTCGAGTACGCGCTGCGAACCCCGCGCGACGAGCCCGGGCGGCTCACGCTTGAGCGGCTCGCCCCCGCGCACGAGCCGGACCCGGTCGCGATCGCGATCACCTGCTCGATCGGGCGGTTCGGAGATCCGGAGCGGGAAGCGCAGCTCGTCGCGAGGATCCGGCGCCGCCTCGAGCAGCTCCGGGGCGTGGAGATCGCGCCGATCAGGCGCTGACAGGCTCGGCCTCCACGCAGCCGGGAAGCTCGACCGTCATCGTGGTCCCCTGCTGCCACACCGAGTCCACCCGGATCGAGCCGCCGATCGCCCGCAGCGCGTGCTTCACGATCGCGAGGCCCAGACCCGTGCCCCGCCGTCCGTGCGACCCCGTGCGAGCCCCGTCGACCTGGAAGAATCGCTCGAAGATTCTCTGCTGCTGCGCCAGCGGGATCCCTATCCCGCGATCCACCACCTCGAAGCGAGCCCCCGCCCGCCCGCCCCGCTCGCCGGGCGACACGCTCCCCCGGACCTGCACCGTCGTGTCCTCGTACGCGAACTTCACCGCGTTGTCGATCAGATTGCGCAGCACCAGGCGGAGCAGCCGGCTGTCCGTCCAGACGGCCCGCAGGCGCTGGTCGAGATCGAACTCCAGCGCGATGCGTCGCCTGGAGCAGGCCGTCTCGAAGAGGTCGCGAATGTCGCCGGCCATCTCCAGGACATCGATCCGCTCCACCACGCTCCTGCCGTCGGCCGATTCCAGGCTCGAGAGGTCGAGCAGGTCGCGCGAGAGCTCCTCGAGGCGGGCCGCATTGCCCGCGATCATCGAGACGAGCCGCGCCCGCGTGGGCGGCGATTCGTCACCGAGCTCGGCGAGCGTCTCCGCGGCGGTCTTGATCGAGGCGAGGGGCGTGCGCAGCTCGTGCGAGGCGTTTGCCACGAAATCCGTCTTGAGCTGCATGGCGTTCGCCTGCTCCGTCACATCGCGCAGCGTGACCACCAGCGCCGGGTCTCCCGGCCGAGCGCCGGCGGGGCTGATTGGCTCGGCCCCGATCTCGAGCGTGCGCGGGCCGCGCGGGGTGAGGAGCCTGGTCTGCCCGCGCGACGCCCCGTGGTGCGAGGCGCCGCGGATCACCGCGAGGGCGTGCTCGTCCGGCAGGAGCTGATCGAACGGTTGCCCGTCGATCCTCGCCGCGCCCCCCCGCCCCAGGGCCAGCTCGGCGCTGCGGTTGGCGAGGACGACCGTGCCCGCGCCGTCGAGGGCGAGCACGGGCGCATCGATGGCGTTCAGCACGGCCCTCAGCGCCGCCTGGCCGGCTTGCCGTTCTTCCAGCAGCGCCCGGACCGCCGCGGCGAGGCGCTGCGGGTCGGCGCCCGGCAGGGGCTCGGTCCCGGCATCGCGGGCGAGGGCCGCCAGCGCCTGCTCGGCAGCCGTGCGCGCACGGGCTTCGGTTCCCCGCTCCTTCCACCACAGGATGAGGGCCGTGAGCGCTGGGAGCGAGGCCAAGGCCGCCCCCGACGCCGCCGAGAGCCCGAACGCGATCGCGAGCCAAGGCGCGATCGCAGCTCCGGCAAGAAGAATCGGGGTGACCGGTGGGCGCCCGGCTGGCACGCGCGGATTGTTGAGCGGCCCGAGGCGCCGGGGCCTGGATCCCCCTGGGGCGTCTCCGCGCGGACGCTCGGGATCAGGCGATGCGCCGGCGTTCACGCGAGTCCCGCGGCCGGCTCGCGCTCCAGGCGATACCCGACGCCGCGGACGGTCTCGATCAGGCCGCCCGCCTCACCGAGCTTCCGGCGGAGAGCGGTGACGTGGACGTCGATCGTGCGCGGCGTGACGCGCACACCCGGGCCGATGGCCCGGCGCATGAGCTCCTTGCGCGACAACACCGTGCCGCTCCCCTCAATGAGGGCGGCGAGCAGCCGGAACTCGGTGAGCGTGAGCTTCACCTCCGTCCCGTCCACCAGCACACGATGCGTGTCGGTCCGGACCTCGATCGGCCCGGCGTGGAGAGCGGCCGGGCGGTCACGCTCGCCCTCGGTCCGGCGCATCACCGACTCGATGCGCGCCAGAAGCACCCGGAGCGAGAACGGTTTGGTGATGTAGTCGTCCGCCCCCGCCGCGAGGCCGATCACCTCGTCGGCCTCCTCGGCCCTGGCGGTCAGCATGATGATGGGAATGTCCGCCGTCGCGGTGTCCACCCGCAGCCGCTTGGCGACCTCGACGCCGCCGAGCTCGGGGAGCATCACGTCGAGAAGGATGAGGTCGGGCTGGGACCGGGACGCTTCCGCGAGCGCCTGGCGCCCGTCGTGGGCGACGGCCGTCTGATACCCCGCACGTTCCAGGTTGAGCGCGACGAGTTCGGCGAGGTCGCTCTCGTCTTCCACGATGAGAATCCGCCGTGTACCCACCATGGCAAGCACCGGGCCTCCAGCCGTCCGGGACGGAAGACGGATGGTGAAGATCGGACGCGTGGAGGATAGTGCAGCGAGGCTGACCATCCAGGCGCGGATGCGCTCGGATTGCGCGAAGACCGGGTTGCAGGGGCAGGGAGCCCGGGTCAGACCTGGGATTTTCGCCGGCTGTTCATGCCAAGCGGACGCTGGACAGGCCGAGTTTGCAAGTAAATACTAGCGAGCGGGTGGGTGCGGCGCCGATATCGCTCCAGGCACCCGGCCGTGGGTGCCCGGAATGGACATCGGAGGCTACTGGACAAGAACGGGCACCGGTGCTACAAGTTAGTCCTCGCTCAATTGAGCACGGTTCTGCGGCACGGGACGAGTATCGATCAAGTGTGAAATCGGGTTCAGTCAGAACACGCTCTTCCGAGATGAATCCCGCGAGTCTCTCCCGTCGGGTCGCGTCGATGCCGGCGGATTTGGATGGAGCAGGTCAGCGAACACGGAACCACGGGACGCCAGCCAAAGAATTGCGTTCCCAATCCTGCTTGAAGGAGTCACAGAAATGAATCGGACCAGGATGCTTGCTCTGCTTGCTGGTGCGGCCATGGGCGCTGGCGTTGCCTCAGCCCAGACCGCGGACACCTCCGCCCTGGAGCGTGAGCTGCTCGCCGACGCGGGCGCTCGCGCCAGCTTCCAGGCGGGCGGGACCTCGGGCCACGACGGCTCGTTCTTCGTTGGCTCGGCCGACGGCAACTACCGCCTGGAGATCGGCGGATACACCCAGTTCCGCTACTTCTTCAACAACCGCGACACCGAGGGCGTGGACGAGGACTTCACCAACGGCTTCGACATGACCCGCGCCGCGCTCGAGTTCGGCGGCAACGTCATCAACCCCCAGCTGACCTACTACATCCGCGGCTACTTCGATACCGCCGGTGAGGACGGCTCGTTCGATCTCGCCGATGCGTACGGCGCCTACACCTTCGACAGCGGCCTGACGGTGACCTGGGGCCAGTTCCTCGCCCCGATCACCCGCGAGCGCCTGGTCGACGAGCGCTACCAGCTCGCCGCCGACCGCTCGATCACGAACAACGTCTTCGAGGGCGGCTACACCCAGGGACTCGCCCTCTCGTACAGCTCTGACAACTTCCGCATCGTCGGCTCGCTGAACGACGGCGTCAGCACGGCGAACACCCCGTACTACAGCCCCGCCGAGGCGGACTGGGCGGTCACCGGCCGCGCCGAGTTCAAGTGGTCGGGCGACTGGGACCAGTTCCAGGACTTCACCAGCTGGCGCGGCACCGAGGGCTACGCGGGCATGGTTGGCGCCGCGGTCCACTGGCAGACCGCCGGTGACACGGGCAACACCACCACCTTCGCGGGTGGCGCCCCGACCGAGATGGACCTCCTCGAGTACACCGTCGACCTGAGCGTCGAGGGCAACGGCTGGAACGCGTTCGGTGCGTTCGTCGGCAACAGCCTCGATATCGAGGGCGGCTCCGACACCGACAACTTCGGCGCCCTCATCCAGGCGGGCGTGTTCGTGACCGACCAGTTCGAGCTCTTCGGCCGCTGGGACGCCATCTTCCCGGATGACGACATCACCGCGGACGACGACGACGACTACCACACCATCACCTTCGGCGGCAACTACTACTTCGTCGCCGGCTCTCACGCCGCGAAGTTCACCGCCGACGTCCAGTGGTCGCTCGACGAGCAGCCCGCGCTCGCGGCGATCGGCGGCGTGGTCCCGGACCACACCTCCGGCACCCTGCCCACCAGCGAGGCCGACCAGTGGATGGTCCGCCTGCAGATGCAGCTGGTCTTCTGATTTCGACCGGCTCTGAGCAGCATCGCACGACCGGCCGCCCTCCACGGGCGGCCGGTTCTTCTTTCACCCTCACTCAGGCGCGCCCGACGCGGACGACTCCGGCGCACTCGTGCAAGGCGGCGTCATCGTGCGGACCGGCTCGCGCCCTTCGGCCGCTGCGGCGCGCTGTATCTGGGAGAGGCGGCGGCCGGCGACGAAGACGCCGCCGCGAGCCCGTCCTCCGCGGCAACGACGAGGTCACCGCCGGCTTCCACGGCGCGAGGGTTCGCCGCCGACGTCTGATCGTCCGCGGATTCAGCCGGCCTGTCCGAGGCGCGCTATCGGTCCATGCCGCGTGACCGGCCCCGCCGGAAGGCGCGGCCGGGTCTTTGCGCGTTCTGCGCACTCCCGGAGATTCACGGAATCTTGATGGGCGCATCGTGGAATCTTCGACCAATCTCAGTACGCTCCGGCTCCGTCGCGCCGCCGGCCGGGCGCGTGCGGTCGCGATCGACCACGGGCCGCAGGAGTCAGCGCCAGTGAAGACCCCCCAACTCGCCACGCCGCTCTCGATCGCGCTGCTCGCCGGGCTTGCCCGGGCGCAGGTGGCCGACACCGCCGCTCTCGAGCGCGAGCTGCTCGCGGACGCCGGCGCTCGCACGAGCTTTCAGTCCGGGGCTTCCGCCGGGCACGACGGCAAGTTCTTCCTTGCCTCGCCGGACGGCGCGTTCCGCCTCAATGTCAGCGGCATCCTGCAGTTCCGCTACAACCTGAACTTCCGCGACGTGGATAATCCCGACGAGGAGCTGACCAACGGATTCAACGGCCGCAGGACGAAGCTGGTTTTCGACGGGACCGTCTCGCCCGGCATCGACTTCTACATCCAGGGCGCGTTCGGCACCTCCGGCGGGACGTTCACGCTCGACCAGGCGTATGGCTCGTACAGTTGGGACAGCGGCGTGAGCGTGCGGTGGGGTCAGTTCAAGCTCCCCTTCCTGCGCGAGGAGCTGACCTCCGACAAGTACCAGCTCACGGCGGAGCGATCCGTGACCAACAGGGTGTTCACGCAGGACTACTCGCAGGGTGTGCAGCTCGCGTATGAGGCGGAGCGCTTCCGCGTGTTGGGCGCCCTCTCGGACGGCTTCGGCGCACTGAGCAGCCCGTACTACTCGCCGGCCGAAGCGGACGTCGCGCTGACCGCGCGAGCGGAGGCACGGCTCGGAGCCGCGGCCTGGAAGGTGTTCCAGGACTTCACGTCGTTCCGGGAGGGGGCGGCCGGCGGTCTCGTCGGCGCCGCGGTCCATTGGGAGACGTTTGGATCGACGGGCAACACCGACACGTTCGGGGGGACGCCGGCCGCCGAGCTCGACATGGTGTCGTACACGGCGGACGCCTCGTACGAGGGCGGCGGGTGGAATCTCTACGGCGCGCTCGTCGGTCGCACGATCGATCCCGACGGGTCCGAGTCGATGGACGACTTCGGCGCGGTGGTGCAGGGCGGCATCTTCGTGAGCGAGAAGACCGAGGCTTTCGCCCGCTGGGACGCGGTGTTCCCCGACGGCGATCGCGCGGCGGGGGAGGATTTCCACACGGTGACGGTCGGGGCGAACCACTATTTCGTTGCCGGGTCGCATGCCGCGAAGTTCACCGCCGACGTGCAGTGGTTCCTCGACAGCCAGGCCGAGAGCGCCGACGTGGTGACGCCGAGCGAGGGAATCGGCCTGGCGCCGGCGGCGGAGGACGACCAGTTCGCGATCCGGCTGCAGATGCAGCTGCTGTTCTGATCGCAGTACCCGCTGTGACCACCCCGCAGCGTGCGCGGGGAGAGCATCCGGCCTGTGACGGGACGAACAGTCCCGGCCCGGGACTTTGTTCGCCAGCGGCCGGCGTGCCGGCGATCAGACTCTCGCAGCCCCCTCGGTGAGACTCCCGTCCATCCGAGGAGGGCGCGGCCGCTCTGGCGACGGCTTACATCCGCTCCACCGTCGGCAGCCCCAGCACATTCAGCCCGTCCTCCAGAACACGGGCGGTGAGGTGGCAGAGCCGCAGGCGCGACGCGCGGATCTGGTCGGTGTCGGCGTTGAGCACGTGGCAGGCGGTGTAGAAGGAGCTGTACGCGCCGGCGAGGCTGTAGAGGTAGGCGCAGAGCTTGTACGGTTCGAGCGTCGCGGCGACGGCGCGGACCTGGCCGGGGTAGCGGAGGAGCTCGAGGGCGAGGGCCTTCTCGGTGGGCTCGGCGATGAGGAGCGGCGCGGCTTCGTCGAGCGCGATGCCGCGCTCCGACGCCTTGCGGAAGACGCTCCGGATGCGCACGAGGGCGTAGAGCAGATAGGGGCCGGTATTGCCCTCGAAGGCGAGCATGCGGTCGAAGCTGAAGACGTAGTCCTTGATGCGCTCGCCCGAGAGGTCCGCGTATTTGACGGCCGCGATGCCGACGGCCTCGGCGATGGCGCGGCGATCCGCGTCGGGCAGGGGCGGGGCGCCCTCGGCCGCGGCCCGCTCGTCGTCCTTGGCAATCACCGGCGCCATCGCCCGCTCGACCGCCTCGTCGAGCAGGTCGCTGAGCCTGATGTTCTCGCCCGAGCGCGTCTTCAGCGGCTTACCGTCCTCGCCCAGCACGGTGCCGAAGGCCGCGTGCTCGAGGGTGGAGGGGGCGCTCGCGCCGGGCTTGGTGGCGTAGCCCGCCTTGCGGGCCGCGCCGAACACCTGGCGGAAGTGCAGGCTCTGCCGGGCGTCCACGGTGTAGATCACGCGGTCGGCGCCGAGCTGCTGCACGCGCCGGCGGATGGCGGCCATGTCGGTGGTCGCGTACAGATAGCCGCCGTCGCTCTTGCGGATGATGCAGGGCTCGGCGATCGCGCCGTCATCGGGCGAGTCGAGCCGCACGACCAGGGCGCCGGCGCTCTCGGTCGCCACGCCGCGCCGCGTCAAGTCGGCGACCAGCGGGGCGAGCTCGGTGCTGTAGCTGCTCTCGCCGGCGCTGGCCTCGGCGGTGATGCGGGTGTGCAGCCGCCGGCACGCCCCGAGGCACGCCGTCATCGTGATGTCGTAGATCCGCCGCCAGATCCCGTAGACCTCCGGCTCGTGCCGCTGGAGCGCGACGAGCGCACGCTTGGCGCCGGCCAGCCGCTCCATCGCCTCCTCGTGCTGCGCCGTGAGCTCGGCCTCGATCTTCGGCCCCATCCGATACTTCGCGACGATCCCGAGCGCCTTGCCCTGGCCCGCGCACTCCCTCTGCGCGAGCTTATAAAGCCGGTCGAGATCGTCGAGCGTGAGCGCCTCCAGGCTCAGCCGGCCCGCCGCGCCCTCGGATCGCACCTTCTCCGTCACCATCGCGATCGGCAGGCCCCAGTCGCCGACGTGGTTCTGCCGGATCACGCGCTCGCCGAGCCGCTCGAACGTGCGCGCGAGGGCGTCGCCGATCACGGTCGAGCGGAGGTGGCCGACGTGCATTTGCTTGGCGAGGTTCACGCCGCAGAGGTCCACGACGATCGTCCGCGGCGACTCCGGCGGCGCGAGGCCGAGATCGGCGGCGTCCATGCGGGCGAGCAGGGCCGCGAGGGCGTCAGGCTTCAGCCTGAAATTGATGAATCCCGGGCCGGCGATGTCGCTCTCGGTGACGGGCTCGCAGAGGCCGGAGACATCCAGATTCGCCACGATTCTCGCCGCGAGCTCGCGCGGGCTCGTGCCGAGACGCTTGGCCAGCGGCATCGCGGCGTTGGACTGGAAGTCGCCGAGCTCCGCGCGCTTGCTCGCGGAGATCATCGGGTCAGCGTCCGCGCCCGCCCCCGGCGCGGCCGCGCCGATCGCGGCGCTCACCCGCGAGCCGAGGAGCTCCACGGGATCGAAGGCCGCGCCGGTGCCGGGGTGGTGATTGGTCATGGGGCGGATGATAGGGAGATCGGCCCGACGATCAGCGGGGGCGGCGCGGCGCCGGAGGCCGCCGTCCCATCGCCTCCTATTGCTCGGCCCAGGCGCCGAGCAGCGCCGCGAACTCGTCGGCCACGTCCGCCAGCGCGGTGCTCGGGAGCAGCGCGAGAGG
>DASRXL010000138.1:0-4176 GCA_035654175.1 Phycisphaerales bacterium | reverse complement strand
CGGGATCGGTGACCTTCTGGAACGCGACGTTGAACTCCATGTAGTAGGGGGCGCTCGCGCAGCCGTAGCCGTTGTTGAAGAAGCCATCGCCGCGATCGGGGTCCACACCCGCGACGGCCATGATCCCGTTGGCGGCGCGGGCATTGGTCGCCAGGTCGGCGAGGCCGTCGCCGGTGAAGTCGGCGGCCGCGAGATCGTTCGTGGAGTTGACGAGCGCATACGTGCGATCGGGAGCCGGATCGGTCCCCGCCCGGCCCAGGAGCACGGTGAAGCCGGCGCTGCCGTCGTGGGAGGCGGCGAGATCCTGGAGCCCGTCGGCGTTCACGTCCAGCGCCTCGATTGCGACGTACTGCTGGCTCGCCCCGATCGACGCGGTCTCGAAGGATCCCGGCGAGGTCTGCCGGAACACCCGCACATTGCGTCCGTCGCGGTTCGCGCTCGCGAGGTCGGCGCGTCCGTCACCGTCGAAATCGCCCGCGGCGACGCTCATGGGGCGCGCGTCCGTCGCCAGCGTCCGCCAAAGCGAGAAGGAGCCCGAGCCGTCGTTGGCGAGCACGGCCACGGCGGGCCCGCCCTGGTCGATGCAGGCGAGGTCGACGCCGGCCGCGCCGTCGATCTCCGCCGCGACGATGACGCCGGGCGCGATCCCGGCGGGCGCGTGCTGCGCCGCATCCAGCCGCCCGGCGCCGTCGTTGAGGAGGATGGTGACGGTGCCGGCATCGAGGTTGGTGGCGGCGGCGTCGGGCCAGCCGTCGGCGTTGAAGTCGGCCTGCGCGACCCAGCTCGTGCCGGCCTGCGCGGCCATGAGCGCCGGGAAGGAGAAGGTTCCGTCGCCGGCGCCGTAGAGCAGGCCGACCTTGTCGGACTGCGCGTCGGCATAGACCAGGTCGAGCCGACCGTCGCGGTCGAAATCGGCGGCAGCGACGCCGGTCGGCTGGCCCGGCGCGTCGGCGCTGCGCGCCGGGTCGAGCGAGACATACCCCTCGTGCAGCGCGGTGTTGAGCATGATGTCGATGACGGAGTCGTTGCGCGCGGCGGCGGCGAGATCGATCAGCCCGTCCCCGTTGAAGTCGCCCGCCGCGACGCCCATCGGCGCGCGCCCGGTGCGATAGACGGAATTGCACCCGAAGCCGTCCCCGTCGCGCGCGATCAGCATGTAGGCGATGTGGGCGCTCTTGCCGGTCTCCGGGTCCCAGCCGTCCGGCGGCGAGCCGCAGCCGTCGGCGTCGTTGTTGGAGCACGAGCAGCGTCCGTCGCCGCCGTAGAGGTGGGCCTCCTCCATGGCGAGCATCATGGTCTCCGGGAGGTCGAGCCCGGCGCCGAGAGATTCGACGATCACCTGGGCGGTCTCGGCGACCACCGGCTCCCCGGCGAGCACGTTGCCCTGCACGGCGTACACGACGTCGCCCACGCGCCCGGTCACGCCGCCTGCCCACTCGCCGGCGCGGTCGCCGGTGAAGGTGGCCACGCGCCCATGCACGTCGCCCATCCCGTACTGGCGGGTGTCGTGCCCGTTGTCGAAGCTCTCGAGGAGGGTGAGGATCTCCTCCGGCGCGACGCCCTCGAGGAGGCGGTCCCGGATGAACACGCGGTTGTACCCGCCCTGATCAACGAAGCTCTGCGCCGTGGCGCCGCCGACGCCGGGGATGAGCACCGGGGTGCCGGCCCGCAGGTCGAAATTGGTCAGGCACGTGGCCGAGCCAAGGGCGATCTCGCCGGTCCGGGTGTCGATGAGCACGATCGACCACGTCGCGGACGCGGTCGAGGCGGCCCCGGCCATGGCGGCGAGAGCGCAGGCGAAACGGTGCATGGCGTCTCCTCCAGGATGACAGAGCCCCGGAACGGCGGGGGGCGACCGATCCCAACGTACCGCTGAGATCGGTCGGGGCCAAGGCTTCCTGCGGCGAGGGCTTCCGAACCTACTGGTTTTCCCAGGATCGTTGGGAAGAGGCTAGAGCCCGGCGCGATCGAGCAGTTCCGCGCAGCGGACGCCGACCCGACTCGGCCGCGAGGCACAGCTCGTCGAAGGCCTCTGGAGAGGGTTCTCGGCCGGCGTCTCGGTCTGGTGCGGAGCGCCGCGCAGCCAGGTCGAAGCCTCGGCCAGCGCGTCGGACGACTGGGCAAAGCACCAGGACGGGCCGGTGACGAAGCCGATCAGCACCGCGGCGCCTGTCCGCCGAGCGGGCGTCGGGGCCCTCCGTCAACGGTGCGAGGTACCGGCGGGCGCGCGGCTCGGCTGCGCATCCGGCGGGGAATCGTGGGGTTTGACGCCCAGAGCCCGCGGTGTACTATCGTTGCTCGCCTCCGACCGGGGGGCGGTTGCGCCGCTGTAGCTCAGTGGTAGAGCGCACCCTTGGTAAGGGTGAGGTCGCGGGTTCAAGTCCCACCAGCGGCTTTTGTGAGTTGGCGTCTGCCCGATCTGAGGGGCCGGCGTCCTCGGCCGCCGCGTCGGCCGCCGGTGGGCGGATCCCGTCGCGGAGGTGGGATAGAGTTGCAAGGCTGGCCCGGCGCGTGCCCGGGTGCAGTCGCCGTGCCGCGCTGCTCGCGACGTCGCGATCGGTGTCGGGTGGGCGTGTAGGAAGAAGGGAACACCAGGGCCGCTGCGGCCCGTGCGGGGCCGAGCGAGCATTTCGGCAGCCGAGACTAGGGTGGAGGTCACTTGCCATGGCGAAGGGCGTATTCGAGAGAACCAAACCGCACGTCAACGTCGGGACGATCGGCCACATCGACCACGGCAAGTCGACCCTGACCGCCGCCCTGGTGGCCCGCGCCGCGGCCAAGGGCCTGGGCGAGGCGAAGAGCTACGCGGAGATCACCAAGGGCGGCACGGTGCGCGACGCCAACAAGACGGTGACGATCCACTCGTCGCACGTGGAGTACGAGACGGCGGCGCGGCACTACGCCCACGTGGACTGCCCGGGCCACGCCGACTTCATCAAGAACATGATCACCGGGGCCGCGCAGATGGACGGCGCGATCCTGGTGGTGGCGGCCGACTCAGGTCCCATGCCGCAGACCCGCGAGCACGTGCTGCTGGCGCGCCAGGTCGGCGTGCCGCACATCGTGGTCTTCATGAACAAGATCGATCTCGTGGACGATCCCGAGCTCATCGATCTCGTCGAGATGGAGATCCGGGACCTCCTGAGCAAGTACAGCTTCCCCGGCGACGACACCCCGATCATTAAGGGTCAGTCGAAGGCGGCGCTGGAGAACCCGGCGGACAACGCGATCTGCAAGCCCATCGACGAGCTGTTCGACGCGCTGGACAGCTACATCCCCGAGCCGCCGCGTGAGGTCGACAAGCCCTTCCTCATGTCGGTCGAGGACGTGTTCTCGATCAAGGGTCGTGGTACGGTCGCTACCGGGCGTATCGAGCGCGGCATGGTCAAGGTCGGCGACACCGTCGAGATCGTCGGCCTCAAGGCCGAGATCAAGTCCACCGTCTGCACGGGCGTCGAGATGTTCAACAAGACCCTCGACAGCGGCATGGCCGGCGACAACGTCGGCGCCCTGCTCCGCGGCGTCGAGAAGGAAGAGATCGAGCGCGGCCAGGTGCTCTGCAAGCCCAAGAGCATCACGCCCCACTCCAAGTTCAAGGGCGAGGTTTACGTCCTCACCAAGGAAGAGGGCGGGCGCCACACGCCGTTCTTCAGCGGCTACCGGCCCCAGTTCTACTTCCGGACCACCGACGTGACCGGCAGCACCAAGCTGCTGGGCGGGGCCGAGATGTGCATGCCCGGCGACAACGTGACCATGGAGATCGACCTCATGGGCAAGCCGGTGGCGATGGAGAAGGGCCTGCGGTTCGCCGTCCGCGAGGGCGGCCGGACGATCGGCTCGGGCGTCGTGACCGAAATCCTGGAGTGACCGGGGAGCGCGGCGCTCCGTGCCGGAGCCCTGCTCTTCGAGCCGGGGCGCCCTGAGGTGCTAGACTTTCACGGCCCATCGGTCGGCAAGGCCGATGGGCCGCTTTTCCCGGGGGGGCGGGGGGACGGGTGGTTCCCGGCCCCGAGGGTGTGTGGTTGTTCGAGGCGGGCCGCGGCGGCCTTGCCGGCGCTCGGCGGAGCCCGGCTCGGAGAGCCGGGGTACCCTGATCGGAAAGAAGGTGGCGGTCATGGCCAAGAAGAAGGCGGCGGCACGCGAGTACGTCTGGCTCCAGTGCACCGAGACAAACAA
>DASRXL010000137.1:0-15633 GCA_035654175.1 Phycisphaerales bacterium | reverse complement strand
GAACATCCCGGGGCCGGTGACCTCGGCGTAGAAGGCCTCGAGCACGGCGGGCATCTCCGCGGCGAGCACCTCGTCGATGCCGGGCCTGTACCTGATGGCGAAGTGCTCGCTCTCGATCGTGGCGAACGCCGCGAGGTCGTTGACCAGCGCCAGGCTGTTGGCGGCGCGGATGTTGAAAGGGTCGAGCGCGAGCGCCTTCCCGAGCGCGTCCTTGGCGCGCATGTCGCGGCCGGCCTGCATCTCGAGCAGCCCGAGCTCGATCCACGGCTCCGCGAGGTTCGGCTGGCGCGCCGCGGCCTGCTCCAGCAGCTCCGCCGCCGGCGCGTACTGCCGGGCCTCGGCGAGCGCGGCGCCCGCGGCGAGCAACGCCTCGGGCGAGCCCGGGCTCCGCTCGCCGCCGCCGTTGAGCTCATCGAACGCGGCGAGGAGTTCCGCTGTGCGCTCCTCGTCGAAGGCGACGGCCGCGGCGGCGGCCTGCATGGCGAGCAGCTCCCGGTGGCGCGGGAACCGCGCGAGCGCTTCCGCGACGAGGGAGGCGGCGAGGCCGGGATCCTTGCGGCGGATCGCTCCCCGGGCCCGGATGAGGGCGGCGTCCGGCGAGGCGGGGGCCAGCTCGTCGAGGCGCAGCGCGATCGACTCGGCCCTGTCGAAATCGAACTGCGCCACCGCGACATCGCCGAGCAGCCGCCAGGCCCTCGCGCAGCGTGGGTTCAGTGCGATCGCCTCCTGCAGCGCCGCCTGGCCCTCGGCGGGGCTGCCCTTCCCGAGCAGGATCTCCCCCTCGACCAGGCGCGCGTACCAGGAGAGCCGGTCGAGATCGTTCTTCGCCCGGCCGAGCAGCCGCATGAGCGTCTGGAAGTCGGCCCCGGCCTGCCCGGCTCGCGCCGGGCCGCGCAGACGGGTGCGGACCATGAGCGCCCGCACGCCCTCGGCGAGCTCATCGCCCGACTCCAGCTCGCGCGAGCCGAGGCGGGCGACCAGCGGCTCGAGCGCCGCGTCCGCTTCCTCGAAGCGTCCCAGCCGCTCCAGCGCCTCGGCGCGGATGCGTATCGCCCGCACGCTCGATGCGCCCGCGAGCAGCTCCAGCGCTTCGGCGACGTCGCCGCGCAGCGACATCGCCTCGGCGCGATCGAGCGCGTCGGCCTCCGGCGAGCGCAGGGCGGGGTGGTCCAGCGCGCCGAGCACCAGTGCTGCCCGGGCCGCGGCCTTGGGATCCGCGAGGTCCTCCTCCGTCCACTGCCCATGGCGCAGGCGCGCCTCGCGTTTTTGATCGTCGGTGAGCAGCTCGCCCTCCAGCAGCCGCGCCACGCTCGGAGCGAGCGGTGGGGGGGCCATCGGGGGCGCGTCCTGAGACGCCGCCCCGCCGGCGAGCGCCGCAACGACGAAGGCAATCAGCTTGCAGCCGTGGAGCGGCGTCCGTGTGTCGCCAGGGGTGGAGCGCCGTCCGCCAGGTGTGCCGCCGCTTCGGTGGCTTCGTTCCGGCCGCCCCTCCGGGGCGGCACGCGCACGCCCGATAGGGCATACGGCGGCTCTCGCCCGCCGCACGCGGGCGGGTCTCATTCCTCCCCCCTGTACTCTTCCACCGTCACGTTCCACCCCGTGAGGTCCGGCGGCAGCTCGGTCGAAAGCTCCGCCTCCGACACGGCCGCCTCCTCGTTGAGCTTCACGTTCTTGAGCAGCACCAGCGACACGTCGTCCGCGGTGCTCACCGTCCGCGCGATCCGCGGCAGGAGCGTCTGCTTGTCGTACCACACCCGGATCTCGCGCACGTCGCTCTCGCCGGCATCCTCCCGGGGCGTGAGCCTGAGCTGATAGCACTTGCCCCCGACGGCTTGCAGCTTCGGCTGGTCGAGGCCCTCGGCGCCGTCCAGGAGCTCCGCCCCGTACTGGCGCAGGATGTCCTCGCGCCGCTGCTGGATCGGGATCGGGAACGGCCCCTCGCCCACCTTCAGCGGGTCCCACCGCTCGCCCGGGCGCACCACCTGCCGCCGGATGAACTGCTTCTCGTTCGGCCGGATCTCCGCGAGCCATTCGCCGTCGAAGATGAACTGCTCGAGGTACTCGATCTGCTCGTCCTCCACGCGCTCGCCGACCTGGAACTTGTCGAACGTGATGCCGAACCGACGCGCAGGCGCCGCGCTCTCGACCTCGCCCGGCTTGCTCTCGAAGACGAGCCGCCCCTCGCGGGTCTGCACGTCGCCCTGGATCGCGAACTCCTTCACGTAGGCGATGTCGGCGCTCAGGTGGCGGATCTCCGCGCCCGCGCTCTCGAGCGCCGTGAGCAGCTCGTCGGCCGACGTGAACTCACCGGGTGCGCCGGGCGTCGCGCCAGCACCGGGCGCATCCTGCCCGCGCGCGGCCTCGGGCTGCGCCGCTACGCCGCCCCCGACAAGCAGGCCCGCCGCGGCGACCGCGATCCTCAGCACGGCCAGCAAAGTCATCATTCAGAGGCTCCTTCCTCAGCACCCGGATCTGTTCGACGCCCGGCCGCCCCACCGGTTCCGCACCCCACGCTCACGCCCCGGCGGGGTGCGTCGTGAGGAAATCCCGGAGGATCGCGGCGGCGGCGAGGGCGTCGCGCCTCGCCTTCTTCTGCTTGTGCGTCAGGCCGGTTCGCCCCATGTCCCAGTCCGCCTGGACGCTGCTGAGCCGCTCGTCGTGCAGGTGCACCACCCGCCCGGTCCGCTCCCGCACCGCCCCGGCGAACGCCCGCACCAGCTTCGCCCGCTCGCCCTCGCTCCCATCCATATTGAGCGGCAGCCCCACAACCAGCTCGTCCCGCGGCCCGACCTGCTCCTCGACCGCTCTCGCCACCGCGTCCAGCAGCGCTCGCCCCGCGTCTCGCTCCCGCGGCACTTCGAGCACCTCCACCGGCGTCGCGAGCCGCGTCACGTCGTCGCCGACGGCGATGCCGGTCCGCTTATCGCCGAGATCGATGCAGAGGTATCGCACCGGTGGCATGGTATGGGCGTCCAAGAGAGGGCGCGGGACCTCGGTCCCATGCGTCCTGCACGTCGTATTGCGGCACGCTCGCCAGCGCTATTTCAGCTTCTCCTTCACCCGCTCATGCGCCTTCTTCACATCCTGCGCCCGATCCGCCGGAATGATCAGCGTCGCGTCATCCGTCTGGATGACAATCAGACCCTCGCATCCGACCATCGCCACCGTGTGCCCCGGCCTGCCACCCGTCACCACGAGGTTGTCGGCGCAGTCCACCAGCACCGCCTCGCCGCTGCCGCGCACGCGGTTGCCCGCGCCGTCCGGAGCGATCGTCTCGGCGTAGCTCGGCCAGCTCCCCACGTCGAGCCACTGGAGGTCCATGTCCACGCCGCAGATCGCGACCGAATCGTCGCGCGAGGCGGGCTCCATGATGCCATAGTCCACGCTCGTCTTTGGGAGCGTCGGGTACACCTCGCGCAACGCGGCCCCCCGCTCCGGCCGATCCCAGGCCGCCGCGATCTTCCGCAGCCCTTCCGCGTTCAGCGGCGCGTACTTGCCCAGCAGCTCCATGAAGGTCCGCGCGTGGAGCACGAACATCCCCGAATTCCATCCATACTCGCCGCTCTCGACGTACCGCGTCGCCGTCGCGAGGTCCGGCTTCTCCTTGAACTCGCGCACGCGGAACGCGCGCTGATCGAATCCAGCGACCGGCTCGCCGCGGCGCACGTACCCGTATCCTGTCGCGGGGAACGTCGGCTTGATGCCGAACGTGACGAGCCGGCGCGGGTCCGCCTCGACCAGTCGGAAGCCCAGATCCATCGCCGCCCGGAAGTCCTCCGCCGGCTCGATGATGTGGTCCGCCGTCAGCACCGCGAACACCGCGTCGGGGTCGTGCAGCCCGAACACCGCCGCCGCGAACCCCACCGCGTTGATCGTGTCGCGCCCTTCCGGCTCGCCCAGGATCCCATCGCCCGCGAACGCCGGCAGCGCCCGCTCGATCTCTCCCCGGTACCGCTCGCCCGTGCAGATCGCCCTCCGCTCCCGCGGCACCAGCCCCTCAAGCCGGGCCGCGGCGAGCTCCAGCAGCGAGCAGGGCTCGCGCTCCCCTTCGCGGAACACGAACCTGATGAGCTGCTTGGGCAGCGCTTGCCGGCTCATCGGCCACAACCGCGTTCCCGCTCCGCCCGCCATGATCACCGCGTGTCGCATGGGAGTCCTGAGGCTTGAGTGCTGAGTGCTGGGTGCTGGGTGCTCGGTGCTGAATCCGGAAGGGAGTCGGGAAGGGGGATCGGTCGTCAGGTTTGGCCGAAGACTTTGGCCACGATCTCTTCCCCGGTGAGGGCCGTCCCGTTCGTCCCGCGTAGCGCCCGCTCGATCGCCCGCTCCGCCTCCGCCTGCGTCTGTCCGAGCGCGAGCAGCACCTCAACGGCCTCCGCCACCGGGCCCGCCGGCTTCAGCCCGGGCGCGGCCGCCGCTCCCGTCTTCGGCTCCACCACCACGCCGGCGTCCACGAACGCGTCCAGCTTGCCCGTCAGCTCCGCGATCACGGTCTCCGCAAGGCGCTTCCCGATCTCCGGCAGCTTCTGCAGGCCCCTGGCGTCCTTGGCCGCAACCATCCCGGCGATCTCCCGCGGCGGGACAGCCATCGCCCGCAGCGCCCGCCGATTCCCGAGCCCCTTCACGCTGGTGAAGATCTCGAAGAACTGCCGATCCTCCGCGTGGGCAAAGCCCAGCATCCGCGGGACGAAGCTCGTCCCCTGCCCCTGCGCCTCGAGATACTCCAGTGTGTGGAGCGTTATCGGACGGCCCACCTGGTCCGCCACGCGCTCCGCAAGGTACGCCGGCAGAAGCACTTGCCGCGATAGCCCGAGCTGGGGCTGGTCGACCACGGCGGCGTTGCCCTCGACCAACACGATCGTCCCTGACATGCGGCAGATCATCGCGCGTGTAGTAGAGCAGCCTCGCCGGGACTCTGCGCGCCGAATTGTGCCGCATGACCGGACCACTCGTGCCGATAACACCTCCGCCGGGGGCGCCCGGCCGGAGGATCCCATGCCCGATGCCCGCCCGCGTGCCGCCCTCGACGCCGAGCTCAAGCCCCAGGCCGGCGACTCCACGATCCTCCTCGGGACGGTGGAAACCCTGACCTCCCTCGCCCACCAGATCCGGGCCGCCTCGGGGTGCCTCGAGCCCGTGGGCTGCCTGATCGTGGGTGAGCGGCTGCCCTCGCCGGTGGCGACGATCGCGACCGAGGGCGCGGGGGGCCACGGCATCGCCGTGCTCGGCACGCTGGAAGACCTTCCGCGCCTGCGCGACCGGCTCCGCATCCGGGCCGCGATCGTCAGCCTGCCCTCGTCCATGCCGACCGTCATCCTGGATGCGCGCCGCCGGCTGGCGGAGCTGGGGATTGAGGAACGGTTCCTGCCGCCGCTGCGCGAGGCGCTGGCCCCGGCTTGCGACCCATCCTCCTGGTGGCGCCCGCGGCGCGGGGCCATCGACCCGGCCGTCCTCATCGGGCGCGAGCCGCACAGGCTCGATCGGGCGTCGGTCGCCCGGGTGCTCAGGGGCAAGCGGATCCTCATCACCGGGGCCGGCGGTTCGATCGGCTCGGAGCTCGCCCGCATCGCCGCGGGCTTTGACCCCGAGCTGCTCATCCTGATGGAGCGGTCGGAGAACGCGCTGTTCGAGGTTGACCGCCAGGTCGGCGCGGCGGGCGCCCCCCGGCGGGCCGTCCTCCACGACGTGGTGGACGCCGCCGGAACGCGCCGCCTGCTCGCCGAGCTCGGGCCGCACGTGGTCTTCCACGCCGCGGCCCACAAGCACGTCCCGCTGATGGAGGACCACCCCGCGCACGCCGTGACGAACAACGTGTTCGGCACAAAGGCGGTCGCCGACGCCGCGGTCGAGGCCGGGTGCGAGCACTTCGTCCTGATCTCCACCGACAAGGCCGTCCACCCGACGAGCGTGATGGGGGCGACCAAGCGGGTGGCCGAGCAGTATGTCCGCTGGCTGCACGAGCAGTGCCTCCCCCGGCGCGCCGCGCTCCCGACGGCGTTTTCGGTGGTGCGGTTCGGCAACGTGCTCGGGTCGGCGTGCTCGGTGCTCCCGATCTGGGCGGCCCAGCTCGCCGATGGCGGGCCGATCACCGTGACCGACCCGCGCATGACCCGGTACTTCATGACCATCCCCGAGGCGGCGACGCTCGTCGTGCAGGCCGCCGCACTCAGCGGCGAGCGGTCCGGCCCGGGCCGACCCGACGCGCATCTCTTCGTCCTGGATATGGGTCAGCCCGTCCGCATCGTCGACCTCGCCGAGCGGTTCATCCGGCTCCACGGGTGCGAGCCGACCTGCCGGACGACCAGGCCGGCCCCGGACGCCGCCGCCGACGCCATCGAGATCGTCTTCACGGGCGTCCGCCCCGGGGAGAAGCTCGATGAAGAGCTGGCGTACGGATCCGAGCGGCTCCGCCCGACGCGACACGCCGGCATCCGCGCGCTCGACGCTTCGGCCGACCCGCTGCCGGACGTGCCCGCCCTGATCCGCGAACTCGACGAGGCCCGTCGGCTCCCTGGGGCCGCGATGGTCCTCGCCGCCCTCCGCGCGGGCGTCCCCGACTTGGGCGCGGCCCAGCTTCGCCACGCGGGGTAAGCAGGACGTTCGGTGCTCGCTTGATTCTTTCTTCAGACGAGAGAGAATCTGGGCGCGGGAGGCGGGCGGAGCCCTGCCGCACTGAATCCCGGTGGCCGCTTTCCTCAAGAGAAAGCCGGGCAGGAGACGAGGATGGATTCCATGGTCACCGTTCAGGCCGAGCGCTCACTGTTCGCGAAGACCAAGGTGGCGCGCCAGCAGGCCGAGGCGCTGCTGAAGGGGCTGGTCGAAGCCAAATCGCTCTCGGAGCGCCGCCTGGCGGAGCTGCGTCTCACGGATCATCTCAAGCACGTCACCGGTCGGAGCTCGCTGGACAACGCCATCGCCTCCACGCGCCGGATGATCGACACGCTGGACCGCACCAGGGCTCAATTCCGGCGCGAGCAGGCGCCCTGCGAGGTGGTGGTGCGGGAGAGCCTCACGCTCGCGCCACGCCGCTGAGCGCGCCGCCGGGCGCGGATCGTGATAGCGTCTCGGCATGACGCCATGGCACTCTCCGGTGGTTCACGTCCAGAGGCTGGACCCGCGCGCGGCGATCCCCGCGTACCAGAGCGAGCACGCCGCGGGACTTGATATCGGCGCGTGCCTGCCGCGCGCCGACCACGCGCTGGACAGCATCGAGATCATGCCCGGCCAGATCGTGAAGGTGCCGACCGGGCTGTCGCTGGCGATCCCGGTTGGGTTTGAGGGGCAGGTCCGTCCTCGCTCCGGGCTGGCGACGCGCTACGGGCTGACGGTGCCGAACGCTCCGGGCACGATCGACGCGGACTACCGGGGCGAGTTGCTGGTTGCGCTGATCAATCTGGGCGCCGCGCCTGTGCGGGTTTCGCACGGCGATCGCATCGCCCAACTGGTGATCGCTCCGGTGGCGCACGCGTCGATCGTGGTGGTCGAGTCGTTGAGCGCAACTGCCCGCGGGGAAAGGGGTTTCGGTTCGACGGGCGTCGCTTCGGGCGCGCGAGACTCCTAGTCCGCTGATTCTCCAGGTTCCCTCATTTACCTAAATACTCCAGATGAGGATTGTCCGTCGGTTCGCGCCTTTTTTCAAAAAAGCGTTGTCGGACGCAAAAAAGTACTTGCACTCAGCCGCTACGGGGTTGTACTATGGCTTTCAACTGGCGCGTATCGCGGAGCATGCGGAAGCGCCGTTCGGGGGGAGAGAGACCTTCCCCGAACAGAAGAGTTTGGACATCCCACGAGTGGGGGCGTTCTTCACTCGTCGTATGCGACACCAGTTCGAGACACGCTGTTCGAAGGAAACTTCCAGAGGGAGACTGACATGAAGACTGCATCGATCCTCGCTCTCGTTCTCACCGCCGGCGCCGCCGTCGCCCAGCACAACCCCGCGAACGCCACCGTGTACGGCGGCTCCGCTGGCCAGGGCCAGGACTTCGGCAATTTCAATCAGCGCGACAACGTGATCTACTCCAGCCTCAGCAACACCGACAACCAGAACTACAACGTCGGTAACGGCAACGCCTACTCCGGCCGCGGCGCGTTCGGCTTCCTGTACGACCTCCAGCTCTGCGACGACTTCACCACCACCAGCGACAACGTGATCACGCACGTCACCGCTGACTTCCTCACCTTCTTCGGCGGCACCCCCGCCGACGGCCTCCAGGTGGACATCTTCACCGACAACGGCGGCACCCCCAGCGAGGGCGCGATCGCCTCGGTCACCGTCCCCGTGACGGCCGCCAGCAGCTTCAGCGACACGATCTTCGGCCTCGCCGGCCGTCGCCTCGGCGCTGACGTCAACATCCCGCTCGCCGCGAACACCAGCTACTTCATCATGATCCAGCCGATCGACCTCAGCAGCGGCGGCGACTGGTACTACCAGGTCGGCAACAACGGCGAGACCCGCGGTGGCGAGACCCACCTGCGTGACGGCGGCCGCGGCAACCCCGGCTACGGCGTCAGCACCTGGACCGCCTACACCAGCTACTACGGCACCACCAACACCACCTCGATGGAGATCCGCGCCACCATCCCCGCGCCCAGCGCTCTGGCCGTCCTCGGCCTCGGTGGCCTGGCCGCTGCCCGTCGTCGCCGCTAATCGCGACCGCGACAGGCTCTGTCTTTCCTGACCCAAAGACCGCCCGCCCTGTGCGGGCGGTCTTCTTTTTCAATGCAGCTCTTTCAATGCAGCCCCGCGCCTCCATGCGCCCTCGGCTCGCATCAAGGCCCGCAGGACGGTCTTCGCCGCCCCGGCGCTACGAACCGGCCGGCCCCGCTCCCGCGCCAAGGCCCGCGCGGAGCTCGCCGAGGTGCGGCTCATAGTGCCGCCAGCGTCCGCGGCTGGACGAATAGATCGGGCGGCGCACCTGGTCGGCGCTCGGCGTGAGCGTCACGCGCCGGCTCTCGTGGTACCGCAGCACCGCGTCATCCCAGGGCAGTCCGAGGAATTCGAGCATGCGCCGCCCCCAGCCCCCGAGGTCGGCGATCAGGTCCTCATACGCCACGTCCAGGATGGGCAGCGAGAGCACGCCGCGCCAGTGGGCCATCACCCGCTCGTAGAGCCGGTGCCGCTCCCCGATGCTCCGCAGGTCCGGCGGCGGCACGTGGCCCCCGACCAGATTGTTGAAATAGATGGAGAGACACGTGTCCAGAGGGTCCCGCGTGCAGTGGATCACGCGGGCCCCGGGGCAGATCCGCTGGATCAGCCCAAGGTGCATGAAGTTGAACGGCGCCTTGTCCGTGAGCAGCATGCCCTCGCCCGCCGCCCGCGCGAGCGTCGCCCCGTAGCGGGCCCGCAGCCGAGCCGCGGAGCCCGCGGGGAGCGCCGCCGGCGACGCGAGGATGTTGGGCATGCAATAGTCCGGGCCGATCAGCTCGCGCACGATCAGCTCCATGTCCGTCCGCTCGCCGCCGCCGACGATCCGGGGATGGCTCGCGAGCATCTGCTCCACCAGGCTCGTGCCCGATCGCGGCATGCCGACGATGAAGACCACCGCGGCTCCGCCGGTCACGTCCGCCTCCCCGCAGGCCGCGCGATCCCAGGACCGGAGCATCTGTTCAACCGCCCGGCGATAGGCGTCGGGATCGCCGGGCACGATCTTCAATTGGTTGGCCTCGCGGTATGCGGCGAACGCCTCGTCGTACCGGCCGAGCGCGTCGAGCAGGTGCCCCAGCTCGAAGAGCAGCCTTGACTTCGTCTGGTCCGGTTCGGGGGCGCCGAGCGACCGCCGGAGAAGCTCCACCGCGCGCTCGCGCGCGTCCAGCCGGGGCGCGAGCCGGGCGTAGGTCTGGGCCGCCGCCGGATGGACGCGGTCCCCTTCCAGGCACGGCCCGAGCACCGCCGCCGCCGCCGCGAATTCGCCCTCGAGAAAGAGCAGCTCGGCCTTAGCGGAGCGGGCCGGCGCGTCGCTGGGGGCCAGCTCCAGCGCGCGGTCGAGTGCGGCGTGCGCGTCGGCGAACCGGCGGTCCTGCTTGTGCACGAGCGCCAACTGGCGCCGATACCCGATCTCCTGGGGTGCAAGGCGGATCAGCGATTCCAGGCTGTAGAGCGCCGCCTCGCGCTCGCCGGTCGCCAATTGGGCCCGATAGAGGAGGTCGAGGGCCCTCACGCTGGTGGGATCCCGCCTCAGATGCCGGCGGCATTGCGCGACGGCCGCCGCGGCGTCGCCCTGCCGGAGCGATTCCTCCGCCCTGAGCAGCTCGGTCCGGACTCCTGGGTTTCCCTGTCGCATGCTCCACTCTTTGGCTCGCGGCCGCCGGGCCCGGCCTCACGATAGCCGAGACTGGCGCCGCCGGAGCCCCCCGCGACGCCGTCCGAGCGAAGGTGCGTTACGAGCCGGTTGCGCCGCGGGCGGGAACTCATCTGTATATCTCTCGGGCGGAGAGCTCGCCCAACCGGAGGACGCCAGATGACCATCCAACGAACGAACAGGCGGCTCGGTGCGATCTGCTGGCTGGGAGCCCTGGCCCCGGCGTGGTGCGGCGCGCTCGCCCAGGACGGGATCGACCGATGGGAGAACGTCGTGATCCCGCAGCACCGCGTGGTGCTCCCCCCGGTCCGGGAGAGCTCGGTCCGGATCGAGTCCGTGGACGTGGACGTGAGGATCAACGAACAGGTCGCAACCACGACCGTCGCGATCCTGCTGCGCAACCCCTCCCCGTCGGCGCAGGAGTCGCAACTGCTCATGCCCGTGCCCGACGGGGCGACCGTGCGGCAGTTCCGGCTGGAGGGGCTGCCGGACGAAGGGATCGCGAGGCTGCTCACGCGCGAGGAGGCGCGACGCATCTACGAGGACATCGTCCGGCGCACGCGCGACCCTGGGCTCGTGGAGTTTGTCGGGCTGAATCTCATCAGGTCGAGCGTCTTCCCGGTGCCCGCGAGCGGCACGCAGCGCATGGAGCTCGTGTATGAGCAGGCGCTGCCCGCGGAGGGCTCGCGCGTGGACTACGTGCTGCCGCGGTCCGAGTCGCTGGAAAGGTCCGGCGTGGACTGGTCGATGAGCGCCACGATCAAGTCCTCGCGCGAGATCGGCGCAGTCTATTCGCCGAGCCACGACCTGGCGACCGAGCGGCTGGCCAACGGCTCCGTGCGCGTGACCGTGCCCGCCTCGTCCGCGGACGACCCGGGGGCGTTCCGCCTCTCCTACGCCGTGGCCGAGACCGACGGGCTCGCGGCGTCGCTCATCGCGTACCCCGACCCGAAGATCGCCGACGGCGAGGGCGGCTATTTCATGCTCCTCCTGGGCGTCCCCGCCGAGGCCGAGCGCCCGAGGATGCGGCGCGAGGTCACGATCGTGATCGACCGCTCCGGCTCCATGCGCGGCGAGAAGATGGACCAGGCCAGGAACGCCGCGCTCCAGATCCTCGACGCGCTCGACGACGGCGAGGCCTTCAACATCATCGATTACTCCGACACGATCGAGAGCTTCTCCGAGGCGTCCGTCGTCAAGACCGACGAGACGGCGGCGGAGGCGCGCGAGTACATCGAGGGCATCAAGGCGGTGGGGGGGACCAACATCCACGACGCCCTCGTGCGGGCGCTCTCCGCCGAGCCGGCGGAGGGCACGCTCCCGATGGTGCTCTTCCTGACCGACGGCCTGCCCACCGTGGGCGTCCGCTCCGAGCGGGACATCCGCGAGGCGGCGCGCAAGGCCAACAAGTTCCAGAGGCGCATCTTCTCCTTCGGCGTCGGCTTCGACGTCAACTCACCGCTGCTCAGCCACGTCGCGACCAGCTCGCGCGGATCGCCGACCTTCGTCCTGCCCGACGAGGACATCGAGGTGAAGGTGGGGCAGGTGTTCAGGCGCCTGCAGGGCCCCGTGCTCGCGCGCCCGGAGCTCGCGGCGGCCGGCGGCGGCTCGGGCTCCAAACCCGTGCGGGAGGTGCTCCCGGCCTCGCTCCCCGACGTCTTCGAGGGCGAGCAGGTGACCGTGCTCGGCCAATACCTCGCGCCGGGCGAGATCGCCTTCACCCTCACGGGCACGGACGCCGCCGGCGAGGAGCGGGAGTATGAGGCGACGTTCGACCTCGCCAGCGCCGGCGTCCAGCACAGCTACGTCCCCCGCATCTGGGCGACCCGCAAGATCGGCACGCTCATCGACGAGATCCGCCAGTCCGGCGCGGAGGGCGAGGAGCCCAGCCAGGAGCTGATCGACGAGGTCGTGCGGCTCTCGACGGAGTTCGGCATCCTCACCGAGTACACGGCCTTCCTCGCGGCCGAGGAGAACGAGTTCCTCGCCATCCGCGGGATCCCGGCGAGCCCGGAGGGCGGCGCGGGCGGCCGGCGGCGCGCCTCCGCGGAGGCGCTGAGCGCCGCGCCCGACGAGCGCGTCGGCGCGGGCTCGGTCGCGCAGGACGAGACCGTGCAGTCGCAGCGCGACGCCGACCGGCTCAATCTCCAGAACGCGTTCCGCTACTCCCGGGCCGGCGGTGGCGAGGCCGACGGCGCGGACGGCCTCGCCGAGACCTCCTTCGTGAGCGTCCGCCAGGCCGCCGACCAGACGCTCTACCGGCGCGGCGATCGCTGGATCGACGCCCGCCTTCTGGACGAGGAGGCCAGCGAGCCCGAGCGCGTCATCGCGTTCGCGTCCGACGAGTACTTCGAGCTCGCGCGGAGGCTCGCCGAGGAGAACCGACAGTCCGTGCTCGCGGTCGAGGGAGACGTCTACCTGCTGCTGGACGGGCAACGCACGCTCGTCCGGCAGTCGCCCTGAACCGTAGTCCCGTCCACCGCCGTTCAGTCGATACGCCAGCGAAACGCAAGGAGCCCATCATGCGCACCCGCCGCGCCGCAGCACTCACCGTCACCGCCCTCGCCGCCGCCGCCGGCCCCGCCCAGACGGGCGCGACCGGTCAGCAGCCCCCGTCGATGCTCGGTAACTCCGCCATGCACCGGCTGCACGCGGAGCCCGCCGTCGAGGTCGTCTTCGTCCTGGACACCACCGGGTCGATGTCCGGCCTGATCGAGGGCGCGAAGGCCAAGATCTGGTCAATCGCCAACCAGATCGCGTCCGCCAAGCCCCGCCCGATCATCCGCATGGGGCTCGTCGGCTACCGCGACCGCGGCGACGACTACGTCACCACCATTACTTCCCTCACCGACGACCTCGACCGGGTGTACTCCGACCTCATGGGCTACAGCGCAAACGGCGGCGGCGACGGCCCCGAGAGCGTGAATGAGGCGCTCCACCGAGCCGTGACCGGGTGCGACTGGACCCCGCGCGACGACGACTCGCCAGCGCCGACGCTCCGCCTGATCTACCTCGTGGGGGACGCCCCGCCGCACATGGACTACGAGCAGGACGTGAAGTACCACGCCTCCTGCGAGGAGGCGGCGAAGCGCGGCATCATCGTCAACGCGATCCAGTGCGGCTCCGAAGGCGAGACGACCAAGGTGTGGCAGGAGATCGCCCGGCTCGCCGAGGGCGAGTACTTCGCGATCGAGCAGTCCGGCGGGATGGTCGCCGTCGCGACCCCGTTCGACGCGGAGCTCGCCGAGCTCTCGACACGGCTCTCGGACACGCTCATCGGCTACGGCAGCCCCGAGGAGCAGCGGGCGGTGGAGGATCGTCGCGATCGTGCCCGGGGGCTCGCGGCGGAGGCGCCCGCGCCCGCCGCGGCGGAGCGCGCCGCCTACGTCGCCAAGGACGAGTCCGGCGCGACGCTCGCCGGTCGGCAGGAATTGGTGCAGGACCTCGCCGCGGGCAGGGTCCGCCTGGACGAGCTGGAGGAGGACGAGCTCCCGGCCGAGCTTCGCGACCTGCCGGCGGCGGAGCGCGAGGGCCACGTACGCGCGAAGGCGGCCGAGCGGGCCGCGCACCAGGCCCGCATCGCCGAGCTCGCCGCGAAGCGCCAACAGTTCATCCGTGACGAGATGTCCCGCCTCGGTGGCGGGGGCGGCGACTCCTTCGACCAGCGGGTGCTCGAGAGCCTCCGCGCCCAGGCCGCTCGCATCGGCATCACGTACGACTGATCCCCCGATCGACTCACCCACTCACCCACGCACCCACTCATTCGCAAGGAACCCAAACCCATGCGCACCCCGACCCTCGTGCTCGCGCTCGCCGGCCTCGCGACCGGCGCGCTGGCCGACCAGACCGCCCTCACGATCTATTCGTCCGCCGCGCCGGGCGCGATCCCGCCCGAGCTCTACCGCCCCTCGCCGAACGCGGGGTACAACCCCTACGAGGGCCAGCAGCTCCCCGGATACGCGGTCGTGAAGCAGGAGCGCTCGGTGGAGCTCGGCGAGGGCCGCTCGGTGGTCCGCTTCACCGACGTGGCCGCGTACATCGATCCGACGACCGTCATGTTCGAATCCCTCACCGACCCCGACGAGACCCGCGTGATCGAGCAGAACTACGAGTTCGACCTCGTCTCGAACCAGAAGCTCCTGGAGCGATTCATCGACCAGACCGTCAGCGTCGATCAGGCCGCGGGCGACTCGGTGCAGACATTCACGGGCAAGCTCCTCTCCGCGCGCGGGGGTCTGATTCTGCAGGAGGATTCGGGCGCGCTGCGTACGGTCAACGGCTACACCGCCATCCGCTTCCCCGCCCTGCCGGAGGGCCTCATCACCAGGCCCACGCTGGTGTGGGACGTCTTCAGCCCCGGGGGCGGCAAGCACCAGGCGCGGGTGAGCTACCAGACCACCGGCATCACCTGGTGGGCCGACTACAACCTCACCTTCACCCCGGGCGAGGACGCCAACTCCGGCACGCTCGACGTCGGGGCGTGGGTGAGCATCATCAACCAGACCGGCGCCGACTTCGAGGAGGCCAAGCTCAAGCTCGTCGCCGGCGAGGTGCACCGCGCGCCCGCCGACCATCTGGGCGTGCCCATGATGGAGGCCGCGAAGGGGCGCGCTCAGGCCGACGTCGCCGGCTTCGAGGAGAAGGCGTTCTTCGAGTATCACCTCTACACCCTCGGGCGCCCGACCACGCTGCCCGACAACTCGACCAAGCAGATCGAGCTGATGGAGGGCGCGAGCGGCGTGCCCGCGGAGAAGGTGCTCGTCTACCACGGGCTGCCCTGGCAGTACGGTAGCTGGTGGCCCAACCCCGCGACCGACCGCGACCTCGGCCTTGCGATGAACAAGAGCGTGGACGTCTACCTGCGCTTCAGGAACAGCAAGGAGAACGGCATGGGGGTGCCCCTGCCCAAGGGGCGCATCCGCGTCAACCAGCTCGACACCGCCGACGGATCGCTCGAGTTCATCGGCGAGGACGTGATCGACCACACGCCCAAGGACGAGACCGTGCTCATCCGCATGGGCGAGGCGTTCGACGTCGTCGGCGAGCGGCGGCAGACGGACTTCAGCATCAACGTCAGGGGCGAGGTCATGGACGAGACGATCGAGATCAAGCTCCGCAACCACAAAGACCAGCCGGTCAAGGTGATCGTCAAGGAGAACCTCTACCGCTGGAGCAACTGGGAGATCACCGAGAAGTCCCATGAGTTCGAGAAGCAGGACGCCCGCACCGTCCACTTCCCCGTCACCATCGAGCCCGATGGCGAGGCCGTGGTGACCTACACGGTGCATTACAGCTGGTAGCGGAAGCGACGAACCGGTGTTCTAGCATCACCCCCTCA
>DASRXL010000136.1:0-9144 GCA_035654175.1 Phycisphaerales bacterium | reverse complement strand
CCGTCGCTCCATGAGCGCGCCCGGCAGTGCGGCATGGCCCTCGCGATCGACGACGAGGCGCCCGGGCTCCGCGTCGCCGCCGACCGCGGGTCGATCGAGCGCGTGATCGCGAACCTCGTGGATAACGCGTGCAAGTATGCCGCGGGCGCTCCCGATCCCCGCATCACCCTCCGCGTCCTCCCGAGGGCCGGCGGCGTCGAGTTCCGTGTGCGCGACCGGGGCCCGGGCGTTCCCAAACGCGAGCGCCGGCGCATCTTCAGCCCGTTCGTCCGCGCCCGGCGCGACGCCGCCGACGCCTCCTCGGGCCTGGGGCTCGGCCTCGCCCTTGCGCGCGGCGTCGCCCGCTCGCTCGGGGGCGACCTGCGCCTGGCCCGCTCCGCGGAGCCGGGCGCCGAGTTCATCCTCTGGCTCCCCGCTCAGGCCCCGCTCGCGCGCGATTCGGGCCCGGCGTAGCCGCGCGGGCTTGCGCGGCGCGCCCGCCGCGCGCCGGTCAAGCACATGGCGAGCAGCGGCGCGGCCGTCCCCGGGCCGGGCACGATCGCGACGAAGCCGATCTCGCTGGCCATCGCGCGCTCGCCGAACAGCCCGCTGTACACCGCCTGCCCCGTGATAACCGAGCCGTCGCGCGAGATCGCCCGCGCGTCGGTGAGCGTCCACCCCCTCAGGTCGAGCACGTAGTCGTCGTGCAGGGCCTTGGCGAGCAGCCGGGTGCCGTGCTCCTCATCCCAGATCACCGCGCGGCTCGAGCCGTCCTTGGCGATGCTGCCCACCACCTGTCGCCCACCGTCGGAGACATCGAGCGCGAAGAAGTTGCCGCTGGGGTTCACCTCGTTGGGGAGCAGCGTGAACTCCTCGGTCGCCCGCTCCCACCGGAACGCGCGGCGCACGTTCCCGTCGGAGACGAAGCCGACCAGGTGCCCCCCGTCGGAGCTCACCGCCTGCGCGTGGCCGAACCTGTTCCAATCGGGAAGGTTCTCGAGCACGTGCCACCCCTCGCCCGCTTCCCAGAGGGCCGGATGGATGTTCTCCCCGCCCTCGTCGACGGCGCCCACGACGGTGGCCCCCTCGGCCGTCACGGCGGTCGCGACGCTCCGGCCCTGCGGATCATGGAGGCCGCCGAGCCCGGTCATGCCATCCCTCTCGCTCCAGAGAAAGCCCATCTGCAGCGGGTCCTCGCCCGCCGTTCCGACGATCAGCCCGCCGTCGTGCGTCGCGCCGAACGCCTCGCTCCACGTGCGCTGGCCGTCGAGATCGCCCAGCGGGCGTGCGCCCCCCGGCTCGGTCCACAGGTGCGCTCTGTTGCGGGACTGGCCCACCAGCACCGACCCATCCCCCGAGACGCCGAACGCGGTGTCCTCGAGCGAGTCGTCGGCCGCGCCCACCAGCTCGACGCCGCCGGAGAGCGTCCAGCGGAACCATCGCGGCCGCCCGGAGTTGTCCCTGGCCATCCCCACCACGACCTCCCCGCTCGCGGAGACGTCCTGCGGGTCTGAGTCGGGCGTGTCCACCAGGTAGATCGCGGGCTGGGCGGCGGCGGGATTGCAACCAATGCATGCGGCCAGGAGCGCAGCCGCGCTCGCGTGGGTTCGTGCTCCCATGAAAGCCTTCCTCCCGGGTCCTGTCCCGGCGTCGCGGAGTGGCGCGCCGGGCGCATCGTACAGCACGTGCTCTCCCCTCCCAAGCGTCACGCCGAAGGATGCGCCTGAGGCGCGATATCGGGCGAGGACAGGCGCGGGCGCGCCGCGGGCCCCGCGCCACGGCAGCGGGGGATGACAATGCGGGTGATGGGCCGTATCCTTTGCGGCTCGTCGCCCGGGGCACCCGGGAGGCGAGTCTCGGCCGGGCGGGTCGCACCGGCGGTCGAGTCAGACGAGGGCCTATAGCTCAGCTGGCTAGAGCGTGCCCCTGATAAGGGCAAGGTCACAGGTTCGAGTCCTGTTAGGCCCATTGACAAGGCCGGGGCGCATCGGCGTCGCGGCCTTTCGCTTGCGCCTCCCCGCGCGGCCGCGCACTGGCTCGCCCGGCCCACTCCGGTCCACCTATGGCAGAGCAGAAGACCTTCATGGACGACTTCAAGCGGTTCTTCGGGCGCGGGCTCGGGATCCTGCTCCCGTCCGTGCTCACCCTCTGGATCCTGTGGCAGCTTCTTCTGTTCCTCAACAACAACATCGGCGAGCCGATCAACCGCGCGGTGCGCATCGCGATCATCGAGATCTACCCGCGCACGGTGGACGCCGACAGGCTGCCGGCGTGGTTCCGGGTGACCGACGCGGAGGTCGCCGAGGCGCGCGCCCGGGAGAGCATCCGGCGCGCGCCCGAGCTCCCCGACGACCGGCTGCGCACGCTGCTCCGGCGCGAGAAGCTGCGCGAGATCTGGCGCGAGCACTGGTATCTCCAGGGCGCCGGCCTCGTCCTGGCGATCGTGATCGTCTACTTCGCCGGGCGCTTTCTCGGCGGCTATCTCGGCCGCCGGATCTACGAGGCGCTCGAGCGGTTCATGGCGCGCGTGCCCGGGTTCAAGCAGGTGTACCCGCACGTCAAGCAGCTGGTGCAGATGGTGATCGGCGAGAAGCCGATGGCCTTCAACCGCGTCGTCATGGTCGAGTACCCGTCGGCCGGGATCTGGACTATCGGCCTGGTGACCGGGCCGTCGCTCCGCTCGATCAGCCGGCACGCCGGTGTCGAGGTCGTGACCGTGTTCATCCCCACGACGCCGACGCCGTTCACCGGCTTTGCGATCAATGTGCCCATCAGCGCCGTCATCGACCTGCCGATGAGCATCGAGGAGGCGCTCCGTTTCATCCTGACCGGGGGCGTGCTCGTCCCCGAGCATCTCGCCAATGCCTCCCGGGCCGGCGCCGAGACCGCCGGGGGCGTCCACGCAATTCCACCGAGCACGCCCGCGCAGGAGATCGCCGCGCAAGCCTCCCCGGCGCGTCCGCCCGCCGACGCGGAGGCAAACCGCACCGGCCGGTCCGACGGAGCGGGAGGCATATGATCCCGGCCGTGGGAGACCGCCCAGCCAGGCGATGCTGAACGGATCAGCGGAGAGGGCATTCGCATGCGGATCGACGTCGTGGGCCGGAACCTCGAGATCACGCCCGCCATCCAGCAGTATGCCGAGAGCAAGGCCGAGAGGCTGCCCCGTTACTTCGACGGCGTCCTGCTGACCACCGTCACGCTCACCAAGGAAGATCACCAGAAGCACGGCTCCTTCGGCGTCGAGTTCGTGATCGACGTCGAGAAGCACGAGACCTTCGTCGCCAAGGCGGCCGACGAGGACCTCTACGCCGCCATCGACCAGGCCCTCGCCAAGGCGCAGCGACAGCTGCACGATTTCAAAGAGAAGCTCAAGCAGGGCAAGCGCTGACCAGCCCGCCGCCCCGGAGTGCATTACCAGCCATGAAGCTCAGCTTGCTTGTCGCAGATGGGGCTATCGTCGCGCAGCTCGCCTCGAAGGAGCGCGACGACGTCATCAGGGAGCTCATCGACGCCCTCATCGCGGCGGGAGCCGCGGAGCCCTCGCTCCGCGATGAGCTCGTCCGCGCGGTCCTCGACCGCGAGCGCAAGGGCTCGACCGGATTCGGCAAGGGCGTCGCCGTGCCGCACGTCAAGCACCCCGCCGTCCCCGGCATGGCCGCCGCCATCGGCCTGTCCCCCGGCGGCGTGGATTTCAACGCCCTCGACAAGCAGCCCGTCTACAGCGTCTTCCTCCTCCTCAGCCCGGAGGACAAGCCCGAGGACCACCTCCAGGCCATGGAGGTGATCTTCAAGAACCTCTCGAAGGACACCTTCCGGCGCTTCCTCCGTCAGTCGAGCAGCGTCGCGGACGTCCGCACGCTCCTCGAGGACGCCGACAACCAGCAGATCGTCTGACCCAGCCCCGCTGCTCTCCCGCCGCAGGCGCGGGGTCGCGGCGGGCCACGCCCGGACCGCACGGGCGACAACGCACGCCGCAACGGAGAGCGCCACGTGCCCCGCCGCACTATCCACGCCACCATCGTCAACCGGCTCGGCCTGCACGCCCGGCCCGCGATGGCGTTCGTCGATTGCGCCGCGGCGTTCAGGAGCGCCGTCAGCGTCCGCAAGGGCGAGACTGAGGTGGACGGCAAGTCCATCATGCAGATGATGATGCTCGCCGCCACCAAGGGCACGACCCTCGACATCACCGTCGACGGCGACGACGCCGACGCCGCGTGCGACGCGATCTCGCGCCTGGTGTCCGACGGATTCGGCGAGGAGTGAGCCCCGCCGGGGCTCGCAACGATCTACCGGCCGGCCCGCTCGGCCGCCGCCGCGTCGTGCCTCAGGTGCGCCGGATCGATCGTCCCGACCACCACGCTCGACACGCCGGGCTCCCCGAGCGCGAAGCGCAGGCACGCCTCCACCGGGTCGGCCCCCAGCCCCTCCAGCCGCCCCGACACGAGCGCCTTCTTGACGAGCACGCCCACCCCCGCGGCGCAGGCCTCGCGCACGACCGGCAGCATCTCGCGCTCCTCCGGGTTCAGCGTGAGCATCAGCACGTCCGAGCCAGCCATCGCCGCCCGCGCGCCGGCGACCGTCTTCGCCGAGAACCCCGCCGCCCGCACCTTCCCCTCCCGCCTGAGCTCGGCGAGCGCGTGCAGCGCCTCCAGCGGGCGCGCCCTTGCGCCGCGCCGAGGCCTTTCAGACTCCGCCTGCTCGCGGGGCACTCCGGCCTCATCTCCGTCCGAATGCACGAGCACCAGGTCCAACCGGTCCGTCCCCAGGCGGCGCAGGCTCCGCTCCACGCTCTGCCGCACGTGCCGCGCCGAGAAATCAAACCTCGACACCCCGCGTTCGAACTCCTCGCCCACCTTCGTCGAGATGATCCACCGCTCGCGCTCCCCCGCGAGCAGCCGGCCCAGGCGCTCCTCGCTCGTGCCGTATGCCGGGGCCGTATCGAGAAGGTTGATCCCGAGCTCCGCCGCAAGCTCCAGGAGTGAACGCGCGTCCTCGTCGCCGGGCAGCTCGAACGCGCGCGGATACTTCACGCCCTCGGTGCGCCCGAGCTTCACCGTGCCCAGCCCGAGCGCGGAGACGAGCACGCCTGTCGAGCCCAGCGGCCTCAGCTCCACGCCACGTCCTCCCGGTCCCACGGCGCCGCGGCCACCGAGGGACGCGCGGGCGCGATCGCGCCGCCGTCTCCGCGCCCGGCCGGGCCCGAGGGCGCGACGCCGAGCGATGCGAGCTCCGCGAGCACCATCCCCGCGCCGAGCGGCGCCAGCACGAGCTTCGTCGGCCAGCACGCGATCACGTTCCCGGCCCGCCGCACCACCGGCGTGTCCGGCCGCCGGCCGTGCGGATCGAACCCTTCGGCCCGATCGACGCGCCACGTCGCCCACTCCGCGCCGCGGAGATCGACCCACGGCACGATCTCGCCGAGCTCGCGCCGCGCGGCCGCGACCTGCCCCTCGGTGGACCGCTCGACGCCGCTCTCGGCGATCTGCCCGCCGATCCACCACACCGACCGGCCCGCGCGATCGCGCGCGGTGGTGATCGTCGCCCGGGGCTTGTCGGAGAGCGAAACGCAGTGCGCGAACAGCCCCGGCAGCCCGCCCCGCGCCATCACCATGTGCAGCGGGCGGCGCTGCATGCGGATCTCGGGCGCGAGCCCCAGGCCGGCAAGGAGCGCCCCGTTGCCCGCCCCCGCCGCGAGCACCGCGGCCCGTGCTCGGAGCACGCGCTCACCCTCGCTTGTGACCAGCCTTGCGCTGACGCCGGCGTCGTCATGCCCGAGCGTCACGGTCGGGGCCAGCACGAGCCGCTCGCGCACCGGCCCCGCGAGCGTGCCGATCAGCGACGCGCTCTCCAGCACAGGCTCATCCAGCTCGTAGACATCAACCCCGGCCGGCGCCCCCGCGAACGCCGCCGGCAACTCCCCGCGTCCCAGCTTCCGCGGCCCGACCGCCAGCGCCTTCGACGCCGCGAGCCCTGTGAGCCTCGAGCCCGCCCCCGGAGTCGTGAACATGTGCGTGTGACGCGAGAGCACCGCCGCGCCCGAGAGATCGGGGAGATCCGTGCCCCGCGCACCGCGTCCGCCCCCCGCGAGACACTCCCGCCACACCGCCGCCGCATCCCCGGCCGCCCGCGACGCCTCCGCGGCGTGCCCGGAAAGCGCATACTTGGTCCCGGCGTGCAGGATTCCCTGGCTCGCGATCGTCTGCCCATCGCCGAGGGCGCGCGTCTCGACCAGCGCCGCGTCGTACCCCGCCGCGACGAGCAGGCGCAGGGTCCATAGCCCCGCGATACCCCCGCCCAGGATGAGTGCGTCGAGCTGCACCCGTGAAGCGTAGCGGCAAGGGAGCGGCCGATGCGCCGCACGCCCACCGGCTCAGCCGGTCCGGGAGCTCGCGTAGATCCCCCCGAAGCACGCCGCCGCCACGCCCCACATCAGCAGCAGCGAGTGCGCGAAGAAAGGCACGACGCTCAGCACGATGCCCACGGCCAGGCAGTCGAACCTCCCCTGCTTGCGCCCATACACGAAGAACCCCGCGCCGATCGCGCCGAGGAGCAGGCCCGAGAACAGCACGGCCGGGTTGTCGAGATTCATGCCAGCGCCCTCCGAGGGGGCCATCGACGCCCTCTGGTCCTGCGCCGAGCCTGAGAGCCGCCTTGGCGCGGAATCGGTGCGGCCTGTAACGCACCCCAAGGAGCACCGCATCACCGCGTCCCGTGCCACTGGCGGCTTGCCCGCCAGTGCGCTTGCTCGCCGACGGATCAGGCCGCCGGCGGCGCTCATCGTCTCTCGCCACAGGCCCGTCAGCCCGCGCCCACGTTCACCTGGCCGGCGCGGCGCGATGGCCGGTTGTTCCACGCCGCTCCGCAATCGCCGCACGTCACCAGCTCCGCTTCCATGGAATGCTCCAGCGGCAGTTCCATCGCGCACGAAGGGCATAAGCTTTGGCGCAGCATCGCGTCCCGGATATGGGCCGCCTTGATGCCTCCCGCTCCTCGGAGGATCTTCCGAGGGATGAAGACCGCCAGAACGACGGAGAGCAGGCCGAGAGACATCCTCACTCCGTCGTTCGGCGTGAGCCGAGGGAAGATGACCAGCATGAACAGCGCGTTCTGCAGGAACAAAAGCCCGGCGAGACCGGCGAGGAGCATCCGTCGTCCGCGGCCGTGCCGCACGATTTCGTCTCGCGCGGTGATCAGGCGGTCCCTGAGCTCCCCCTCGGCACACCGGATGGACTCACGAAGGCGGCCATGCACGATCGGTCTCGGCTCGCGCCGATCGTCAAGGACATGAGTCGGTCCGCTCATGTCGCCCGCTTCACCCGCGCTCCGACGTTTCCTTGCCCTCCCGGGCGAGCCGGTGTTGAACTCGTGCCGGCGCGCGATGCGCGCGGCCCGCCATCGCGAGCCGCACTCCGGGCAGTCGAGCAGCCCTTCATGCGGCTGCTGTGAGGCCATGTTGTAGAGGCAAGTCGGACAGATCGCCTCCGCGAGTAGGGCATCGGCGGTACGGGCCGCCGCACGCCGGCGAGTCAGCGCTTGAGCCACCGAGCTCACCAGGAACGAGACCCCGAGCCAGCCGGCCGCAAGCAGCCAGACCGGCAGGTCGCGCTGCAGAAGCAGGTTTGTCGCGTTTATGCCGACGACCACCAGCAGCATCCCCGCGAACCACGCGGCCTTCCCGCCGCCCGCAAGATGCGCGCGATAGGCCCGATGCGCCGCCCGGGCGAATGCGGGGTCGCCCATTCGTTCGTCCGCTCTCACGGCGCGAATGGACGCCACGTCCCGCAATCGACCGACATCGTCCGTGTGCCTGGGTTGGATCCTCATGCTCCGCTCCGATCCGCCGCCGCGCCGCACTCCGGGCAGCTCCCCCCGATCCCGGCCAGGTCATACCCGCACGCCCCGCACCTTCCCCGCCGCACCCGCGCCCGCCGGCGCAGCACCACCGGCAGCGTGATCAGCACCCACCACGCCGCGCCCCAGAACGCCACGTCCGCCCCTATCGCGCCCCACCGCGGCAGCACCGGCAGCGCCCGGAAGGTCCGCATCCGCGCCGACGGTTCACCCGACAGGCGCATCATGCCCACGAAGTTCTCGTCCACGAGCGCGATCGCCGTCCCTGCCTGCTGCGTCGCCGAGCGCACGCTGAGCCACAGGCACGGCAGCGGCCAGCCGTACGCCGTGTCCGAGCCGATCGTGTTCGTCGGCCCCGCCCGCCCGCGCGCGTGCGTGCCCCAGCGCGGCGGGCCGTCCGCCACCCGCATCTCCTCGGGCGTGCCCCGCCGCTCCGCCTGAAGCGCCGCGTGGCGGATCCGCGCCTGCTCGACGATCTCCTCCGCCGTCCCTGCATATGAGTCCGCCAGGTCGTCCCACCATACGTCGTGCACGCCCGGGAGCACCACCTCGGCGCTCCCCCAAGCACGCCCGTCCGCCCCGAGCCAGTCCCGCACGACCCGGCGCGGGTACATCGGCACGGGCATGAACGCCGCGAGCGTCCACGCGACGGCCACTGTCGTGAGAGCCCCCAGCACCAGAGCGAGCAGGATCCGCCGCATGCCGCGCATGGTACCTGGGACTGCGCGGCGCGGCCGCGCCGCCCGTAGGCTCCGGCGCGCCCTGGCCCGGCGCCGGATCGCCGTTCACTCCGGCGCCTGTTCGCGCCGTCCCTCGCCCGCGTCGTTCCCCGGCTCCCCGCCACGCGCCAGCGACGTAAACGCCGCGAACCCGAAGGGCACGCGCCCGACCGCCTCCTCGCCCGCGGCCTCGGCCGCCGCGCGAGCCTCGCGCTCGAGCGATCGCATCGCGTCCTCCGTCAGGGCGCGGAACCCGCGGATCTCCTGCACGGGGAAGGTGTAGACCTCACCCGTCGGCGTGTGGATCTGGAAGATCGTGCACTGCACGTCCTCGGAGAGCGCTCGCTCCAGCTGCGTCCCGCCGATCGAGCACGCGAACAGCGGCGTGATGTCGGCGATCGGGATCCGCTCGCCCAGCGCGGTGACGACCGCCATGCGCCCGTCGAACCCCTCCGGCGGGCCCATGGGCGGCAGCTCCTGCCCGTGCTGCGTCAACTGCCGGCTCGTCGCCTCGCGCTCGGCCATCAGCCGCGCGCGCTGCATCGACAGCGACGTGAGCATCTCCCGCATCACGTTCTGCCAGAAGAGCTCG
>DASRXL010000135.1:0-29809 GCA_035654175.1 Phycisphaerales bacterium | reverse complement strand
AAACCCGGCCGCGATGCAGCCCTGGGCCGGCGACGGCGCGGCGATCACCACCAACGGCGCCTCGGCCTTTATGACCGGGAGGCTGGAGATCCCGATGGGCTCCGCGGATCCGGCGCTGAATATCATCACGCTCGATCTCTTCGGGGGGCTGATCAGCAACTTCCTGATCGACACGCCCGGCGCGGATTCGATCATCCCGGCCTACCGGGCCGCCGACTTCCGCTCGGGGGGCGGACCGCTCTACGCGGCCGGGGACGTTCTCAACGGCAACGGCGCGCGGCGGGCCATGCAGGTCTCCGTCTCGGCGCCGCTGGCGGTGGACTTCCTCTACGCGTACGACCGCGACACCGGCGGGCGCGCCATCGTGGCGATGGAGAACGTTTGCGGGCAGACACTGGCGGGCGTCGCCGATCCCGCGTCGCCGCCCCCGGGATTCGGCGCCAACGACGGCTATCTCGTGAAGACCAACAAGGCGGGCGTGAGCGGCTGCCGCGAGAGCAAGCCCGACTTCTCGCCCCGCGAGTACCCGATCGATCGCTACCCCCTGAACCCGGACGCCTCGCCGCTGCCCCCGGCGATCGAGTGGCCGCTGACCTTCACGGACATCCCGACGAAGAACGAGGCGCACTGCTTCAACGCGTTGTGCGAGCCCTGCCTGGCGGACTGGAACGGCGACGGGGTCGTCAACACCATCGACGTGCTCGGCTTCCTCAACGACTGGGCGGCGAGCGACCCGGAGGCGGACGTGAATGGCGACGGCGTCGTGAACACGCTCGATGTCATCGGCTTCCTCAACGCCTGGACGTCGGGCTGCTGAGCCGCTCTGACGGGATGCGAACAGCGAGGCCCGCCCCCCGTCGGGGCGGGCCTTTCATGCGCGGGGCGCGCGAGGGCGGTAGAGTCCGGGACGGACGCAACGGGCGTTCGTCCGGGCGCGACCTCGTACGTGGAGAACACCATGCCGCATCGCAGCGCAGAGGCCGAGTGGAAGGGCAATCTGACCGAGGGGAAGGGCAGGGTGAAGGTCCAGAGCGGCACGCTTGACGCGCCGTACGACTTCCGGGGGCGCACCGGCGACGGCCAGGGCACCAACCCGGAGGAGCTGATCGGCGCGGCCCACGCGGGGTGCTTCACCATGCAGCTTTCGGCGCTGCTCGGAAAGGCCGGCTTCACGCCGGAGCGTCTTCACACCACGGCGAAGGTGCACCTGGAGAAGCAGGGTGAGGGCTTCGCGATCCCGCTCATCGAGCTGGAGACGCACGGGCGGGTTCCCGGGCTCGACGCGGAGGGATTCCGGGGTCACGCCGAGACGGCCAAAGCCGGATGCCCGGTGTCGAAGGCGCTGGCCGGCGCGCGGATCACGCTCAAGGTGAGCTTCGGCTGAGGCCGGGTCCGATAGGTGGCGCCGCGGGCCGCTGGTGTGCGGGCGGCGGCGGACGGGGAGCCTTCGCCCGGCGGACGCACGGTCAGGAATCGATCTCCAGGCTTCGCCCCGGGCGCCGCCGGTGGTATCTTGCTCCTGGACGTTGGGCGGTGCATCGCCCGGGATGATGGAGGCGTGGAGATGAGGTCGCGGGCGCTCCGTGGCTGTGCGGGATTCCGGTGCGCGGCGGGCCTGGTCGCGGCGGGCTGCCTCGCTCCGTCCGGGCTGGCGCAGGGCACGCAGCGCGTGAGCGTCGGGCCCGGGCGCACGCAGAGCAATGGGCACAGCTGGCAGGCGTCCGTCTCGGGGAACGGGCGCTGCATCGCGTTCGAGAGCCTCGCCTCGAACCTGGTGCCCGACGACACCAACGGGGTGCAGGACGTGTTCGTCCACGACCGTTGGACCGGCTCGACCCTTCGGGCGAGCATCGCCGCGGACGGCGCCGGGGGCAACGGCGAGAGCGCTCGTCCGAGCATCTCCCACGACGGGCGCTACGTGGCGTTTGCGAGCGCCGCGACGAACCTCGTGGCCGGAGACACCAACGGCGTCATCGACGTCTTCGTGCACGACCTGGCGACGCGAGCCACGCTCCGGGTGAGCGTGAGCTCCGGCGGCGGTGAGGGCAACGGGCGCAGCATCCATCCCTTCATCTCGGCCGACGGGGGCGCCGTCGTCTTCCACAGCGAGGCGACGAACCTCGCGCCCGACGGCAATCCGCAGTGGGACGTTTTCTTGCACGAGCTCTCGACGGGGATCACGGCGCTCGCGAGCCTGCGCACCGACGGCGGGTGGGGCAACGACTGGAGCGAGCACGCGTCGATCTCGGGGGACGGTCGGCTGGTCGCCTACCACAGCGACGCCGACAATCTCGTCGACGCCGACACCAATCGGGTCGAGGACGTGTTCGTCTACGACCGCGCGACGGGAGTCACGTCCCGCATCAGCGTGAGCTCGGCGGGAGAGCAGGCGAACGGCCTGTGCGTGTTCCCCAACGCGGCGGCGGGCGGGAGGTTCGTGGTCTTCGAGAGCGAGGCGAGCAACCTCGTCGCGGGCGACGACAACGGGGTGCGCGACATCTTCGTGCGCGACCTCGACTCGTCCGCGACGCTGCGCGTCAGCGTCTCGTCGGACGGGACCGAGGCCGACCAGGATTGCTACACGCCGGCGATCTCGCGCGACGGCCGCTACGTCGTGTTCGCGAGCGCGTCGGGCTCGCTCGCGCCCGACGACACGAACGGGCTGCCCGACGCCTTCGTCCACGACCTGCACACCGGCGCCACGGAGCTCGTGAGCCGCGCCCTGGGCGGGATGCAGGGCAACGGCGTGAGCAACTTCACGACGATCTCGGCGAGCGGCGCCCACGTGGCGTTCCAGAGCAGCGCCCGCAACCTCGTGGGGGGCGACACCAACGCGGCGTTCGACATCTTCGTCCACGAGCGCCGGCCGGCTCCTTGGCCCCTGGGCGTCCGGCCCTGAGCGGGGGCGCCAGCCGGCGATCACTCCTCCGCCGGGGGCGGAGCCGAGCCGGGGGGATATGCCGATCCGCGCCGCGGACGCCGGCCGAGGCGGGCCAGGGGGGTGGATTCGAGCAGGCGATCGGCGCGGGCCTCGCGCCGCCCGAGCGGGGTGCGGAGCAGCGCGACCGCGCCCGCCGCGAACGCGGCCGCCCCGCCGAGCTCGAGCAGCTCCTCGATGATCCTGGTGTTCTCCGGCGCCGTGAACCGCCCGCGCCCGAGGAGGTCGTCGCACGCGTAGCCTCCCGCGACGGCGGCGGCCCCGAGCGCGAAGAGCATCCACGCGCCGTCGAGTGCGGCGAGCAGCTTCACGAACTTGGGCGCGACCCAGACGAAGGGGGCGAGGATCGCCGCGACCAGCGCGATCGCCGCCACGAGCCAGAGCAGCCTCGGCAGCATGGGCGTCTGGGGATCGAGCCACCAATCGATGCGGTAGCGCACGCCGAAACCGGCCGCGTCGGTCGGGTTCAGCAGGACGTGGGCGTCCAGCTCGCGAAGCACCGCACCGAGCGCGACGGCGCACAGCCACGCGGCGAACACCCGTTCGCGGACCGGGGCCCGCCGCCATACCCCGCGCACCGCCGCGGCGAGCGCGGCGGCCCAGGCGATGATCTGGAGGATTTCGACGGGACCGTGCTCGGCGAACACGGCGAAGTCTATGGAGGGCGGTAGGCGGGCATCCGCGCGCGTGAGGATCGGGGCATACACTGGGCCCGTGATCCCCCGCCCGCCCACTCCCGCTGCCGCGAACCGCCGGGGCGGCACGCCGCCCTGAGGCGGCGGCGAGGTCCCTTCCCCGCCGCCCCGCGGCCTCGAACCCATGCAGTCGTGCACACGCCCGGGCCCGATCGCCGAGCACGCGACGCCCGGACGGCCGGGATCCCAGCCCACAAGCCAGCGAGCAAGCCATGTCCTCCCGCAGCGTCGCGCCTTCCAGGCGCACCTTCGCCATCATCTCCCACCCCGACGCGGGCAAGACCACGCTGACCGAGAAGCTGCTGCTCTACGGCGGCGCCGTGGAGCTGGCCGGCACGGTGACGGCGCGCAAGGACCAGCGGGCCACGACGAGCGACTGGATGGAGCTCGAGAAGCAGCGCGGCATCTCGATCTCCTCGACCGTGCTCCAGTTCGATTACCGCGGCTACCGGGTGAACCTGCTCGACACGCCGGGCCACAAGGATTTCTCCGAGGACACCTACCGGGTGCTGACGGCCGTCGACGCGGCGGTCATGGTCGTCGACGCCGGCAAGGGCATCGAGCCGCAGACCCGGAAGCTGTTCGAGATCTGCCGGCTCCGGGGCGTGCCGATCTTCACGTTCATGAACAAGTGCGACCGTCCGACCCGCGACCCGCTGGAGCTGCTCGACGAGCTCGAGCGCGTGCTCGGGATCGGCGCGTTCCCGGTGAACTGGCCGCTGGGCTCGGGCCCGGACTTTCGCGGCGTGTACGACCGCCTCACGCACCGCGTGCACCTCTTCGAGCGGACTCCGGGCGGCGCCTACGCCGCGCCGGTGCAGGTGATGGGGATCGACGATCCGGCGGTGCGGGCGCGGCTGGACGAGGGGCTGTACGCGCAGGCGAGGGACGAGGTCGAGATGCTGCACGGCGCGGGCGAGACGTTCGACGAGGCTCGCGTGCTCGCGGGGGCCATCACGCCGGTCTACTTCGGCAGCGCCATGAACAACTTCGGCGTGCAGCTGCTGCTCGACGGCTTCCTGGAGCACGCCCCGCCGCCGGGGGCCCGCCGGGCCGGGCCGCGCCTGGTCGGGCCCGACGATCCGGCGTTCAGCGGCTTCGTCTTCAAGATCCAGGCCAACATGGACCCGAGGCACCGCGACCGCATCGCGTTCGTGCGGATCGTCTCCGGCGCCTTCACGCGCGAGATGACGGTGATCCACGCCCAGAGCGGCAAGCGCATCCGGCTCTCGAACGCGCAGAAGCTCTTCGGCCAGCAGCGCACCACGGTCGAGGAGGGGCGCGCGGGAGACGTGGTCGGCATCGTGGGGCACGACGTGCTGCGCATCGGCGACACGCTCACGGAGGATCGCTCGATCGTGTTCGACGAGGTGCCCCGCTTCGCGCCGGAGTGCTTCGCGTACGTGCGCAACCCGCACCCGGCGAACTTCAAGAAGTTCCGTCTCGGCCTGGATCAGTTGCTCCAGGAGGGCGTGGTGCAGATGCTCGAGATCGGCACGGGGCAGCTCAGGACGCCGCTGCTGGCGGCGGTCGGGCCGCTGCAGTTCGAGGTGCTCCGGTACCGCATGGAGGCCGAGTACGGGGCGGAGGCTCACCTGGAGAGCGCGCGATGGGCGATCGCCCGCTGGTGGCGCAAGCCGGACGCGCCCCCGGGGTGGGCGCCCGAGCTCCCCGGCGAGGCGACGCTCGCCACAGACTCCGAGGGCCGGCCGATCATCCTGTTCGACGAGGAGTGGACGATGCGCCGGTTCGAGCAGCGGAATCCGGGCGTGGAGCTGGCGAGCGTGCCGTTCGCCGACGCCGCGTGAGGGCGGTTCTTGCCGCCCGGCCGGGTTGGTGGAGCCCCCGGGGCGCGAGGCGGTAGACTTGCCCCGGAACGGCGCGCGGGGGCCCGCCCGGGCGGAGCTCCACGCGGCCGGCATGGAGGAGAGAACAGATGAAGCGCATCGTGATGATCGCCGCCCTGGTCCAGGCGAGCGCCGCTCTGGCCCAGCAGACGCTGTACCTCGCGGAGTACAAGTTCAACGACCCGATGCTCACGACGATGTCGCCCGACGGGAGCGGCGTGATGGAGGTCGAGGGCGTGTTCCCGGCGCAGGACTGGCTCGTGGTCGGGCTGTACGTCGACGCCGACGCCGGCAAGATCTATTGGACGCACGGCGGCTTCGAGGAGGGGCGCATCTCCCGCGCCAACCTCGACGGCTCCGGGCGGGAGGTGCTGCTCTCGGGCCTGACCAACCCGCGGGGCCTCGCGGTGGACACGGGCGCGGGCGTGATGTTCTGGTCCGACACGCAGGACGAGGTCATCTACCGCGCCACGATCGAGGGGGAGGACCTCACCGCGATCGTGGACACCGGCTCGCAGTACGGCCGGCCGACGCTGGATACCGCGGCGCAGCGCGTGTACTACGGCAACTTCACCAGCGGGGCCATCCGGGTCTGCGACTACGACGGCAACGGCGATTCGCGCGTCGTCGGCGGCGGCGATGACCCGACGGGCATCGCCCTCGACCTCGCCGCGGGCAAGATCTACTGGACCGATGCGCAGACGGTCACCAACTACGTCGCGCGGGCCGACCTCGACGGAACGGACGTGGAGATCCTCGTCGATTTCCCCCTCGCCTCGTCGGGGCTGGAGGACATCCGCATCGACCCCGACGCGGGCGAAATCTACTGGATCGACGAGATCACCGATTCGGAGCGCGGCGTGTGGAGGGCGGCGCTCGACGGCTCGGGCGCCGAGCGGATCTACGATTCGCCGGCGGAGTGGAACGCGGGCGCCCTCTGGCTCGCCGCAGCCGGGTGCGCGGTGGACATCAACGGCGACGGCGCCGTGAACACCCAGGACGTCATCCTTTTTCTCAATCTCTGGACCTCCGGCGACGCCCGCGCCGACTGGAACGGCGACGGGGCGATCGACACGCGGGACTTCATCGCGTTCCTCAACGCGTGGGTCGCGGCCTGCTGAGCCGGTGCGATCCGCCCGGGCGGACGCTCACCGGGCCGCGCGCCGCCCGCGCGGGGCATGCCGTGCGCGCATGGGCGGCGGCCGGCGCGATCACGACCGAAGCACGACCCAACCGATCGCGCCGACGAGATACGCCGCGAGCACCGAGTCCAGCGCGATCACCGAGAGCCGGCCGAAGCCCGGCTCCTTGCCGTCGGCTTTCATGAATACGGCGTACATGCCGGCCACCGCCGCGATGACGCCGAGGTTGACGCAGTAGAGGCCGAAGTCCTCGATCTCGGTGCCGACGATCGCGAGGGGCACGAAGGCGAGGGTGAGCGTGACGGCGTTGTCGCCGACGACGCTGGTGACCGCGGCGGTCACCTGGCCGGCGCGGCCGACCTTCCACGCGGCGAAGAGCTCGGGGAGCGCGGCGACCGGGGCGGTGAGGAAGAGGCCGGCCGCGCCCTGGGAGAGGCCGAGCGCGCCGGCGAGCGACTCGGTGGCGCGGATCGCCGCGAAGGCGCCGGCGCCCATCGCGAGCACGCCTCCGAAGGCCAGGAGCACCTCGCGCCTGCGCCACGGCTGCGGGCGCCGCGCGCGGCGCTTGCGCGCGATCGCCTGGACGAAGTAGGCCAGGTATGCGCCGGCGAGGATCCAGCCGTCCATGGGCTGCACGCCGCGCCAGCGCGGCGGGATCGTGAGCACGGCGACGAGGGCGATGATCGCGAGGTAGGGCAGGACCTGGAGGCTCAGCGTCTCGGCCACGACGGGCACGCGCCCGGGGCTCGGCGGCGGCGCGCCGGGCTCGGGGCTGTCGGCGTCGGTCGCTGACGCATGGGCGGGTGAGCCCGGCGTCGGCGCGGGCTCGGAGCCGTTCGCGCGCGTGAGCGTGCGGGCGGCGAGATACGTCACGGTGACGATGAGCGGCATCGCATAGATGTTGGAGCCGAGCATCGCGCCGAGGCCGATGTTCGTCACGCCGCGGGCGGCGCCGGCGCAGTTGATGAGGATCTCCGGGCTCGCGGCGGCGATGCCGACGAGCGTGCCGCCGGCGGCGGGAGAGAATCCCCACCCGTCGCGCAGCTTGCGGAGCGGGTGCGCGAGCCGGCGCGAGCCCCAGTGCATGGCCAGCGCGGCGAGGACGAGCGCGAGGACGGCGAGCCATGCGGGCATGGGCAATGGTAGTGGACGGCGGATCGACGGCGGGAAGCGCGCGGCGCCCGGCGGTTCGTGCATGGGCGCGTGCGCCAGACGGCGGCGACGCGCCGGCACGGCGATCCGGAGCGCAGCCGCGGATCGGAAGCGCGGTCCGCGTGACAAGCGGCCGAGATCGCTCGCGTCACGATGAGGTGGAGCGATTCAGACATGAAGCCGCGTTCACGTTGGTTCGGCCCGCGCAGGAGTTGCGCCGACCGACGCGCGCGCCTTGACACCGGGAGAATCAAGGTTACTTTGGCGGCAGGGTCCGTTCGGAGCGCCTCGGTCCGGCCGCAATTATGGACGTCGGCAGTCATGCTCTCGGGGCTCGGCGGATCGGGAGCGCTGCGGCGCTCGAGCGATGGGCGTTTCTGACGATCGCGGCGGCGGCGCTGGGCTCGTGCGTGCTGGTGTACGCGTTCGCACGATCGTCGCCGCCGGTGCTCGTGCCGCGGCTTGGGGGTGGGGGAGATCCTGCAAGTGCGGCGCTCGCGGCGCGCGTGTGGGGCTCGTATCCGTCGTTTGCGCACGTGGTGGCGATGAGCTTCCTGAGCGCCGCCGTGCTCGGGCGGGGGCGGGCCGGCGCGGTGGGATGGGCGGCATTCTGGGCGTGCATCAATCTCGTCTGGGAAGCGATCGCATCGGAGGGCACGCTCGCGGCGCGAGCTGTGGCGCGGGCGGCGTTCGCGGCGGGCGCGGGCGAGTCGTGGCACGCAACCGGCGACGTGTTCGACGCGCTGGCGGCGGTGCTGGGTCTGGGAACGGTCGCGGTGCTCGCCCCGGGCATCCGGGCGGGCGCAGCACGGTTGCACAGGGATGCCGGAGGGAGCGTGCTATGAAGCCGAGCGTGTGGAGATGTGCGGGCGCGTCGCTGCTGATCGGGGCGGGGCTGGCGGGCCTGGTCGCGAGCCAGACCACGCCGTCGCAGCCGAAGCGGGAGACGCCGAGCTTCGAGGCGTTCGCGGTGACCCCCGACGTGGTCTGCGCGAACATCGGGCTGCCGCTGGTCGAGATCAGCTGGAAGGTGAAGGGCGACGGCGAGTCGTGCGTGAGCGTCAGCGCGAACGGCGAGCAGATCTTCAGCGAGTTCGAGCAGCCGTGGTTCCCCGAGGGGCTGGACCGGTGCGGCGAGGACGAGTGGGAGGGCTCGGCGCGGCTGAACCTGCAGGACGTCTTCGGCAACAACATCCCGTCGTCGCTCACGTTCACGGCGACGCTGGAGGGGCCATTCAGCATCGGCGCCGAGCCGGAGGAGTTCGATGCAGCCTCGGACACGATCGAGGTGAGGGTCGATTGCGAGTTCAACGTGACGCCGGGCGGATGAGGGGCTGTCTCTCACCTTCCGGGCACCGTGGCTCCCGCCCGGGCCGGGCTCCGAGCGCCCGGCCCGGGCGGCGCCCCTCGGGGGGCGTTCGAAGCCGGGCGACGCACGGCGTCAGACGTCTCTCCGGTATTCTGCGGCGATGACGGATGTATTCCGGCCCAGTGAAGTCGTCAGGAACGACGCCCGCCGGCGCCGCGAGGAATCGCGGGCGCGGTGGAAGCTCGGTGTCTACACGGCGTTGGTCATCGGCGCGTCGGGTGCGACGATCGTGATGACCAACATCTGGGCCGACCTGCCTCCGGCGAAGGTCGTCAGCCAGTGCGTGCGGTTCGTGCTCACGTGCGGGCTGATGTGGTGGCTGTGGCGAGGCTCGCCGGCGGCGAAATGGATCGCGGTGGTGCTGCTTGGCTCGGCGGGGGTGCTCGGGGCGGGTATCGGGCTGCTGCTGATGGCGGCCAGGGCGGCGGGAAAGCTGGACGCGGCGCCCGGCGCCCCCGAGCTGTTCGCCGTGATGCAGTCGACGTATCTGCCCTTCGCGCTGCGCCTGGCGCTGCCGAGCGCCGTGAGCCGGTATCTTCGGCGGCGGCGGGAGCGGGCGGCGGCGTTGCGGACGCGCTGAGCCGCGGGAGCCTGCGCGGACGGGCAGCAATGCTCGCCTACGGCAACCGCCGCATCTTCTCGGCGATCGCGCGGGAGGCGTCGCGGCTGCACCGGGCGAGGTGGGCTGCGACGGATTGGCGGTCCTCCTTCGGGAAGTGCTGGTGCAGCTTGGAGACGACCTCGAAGTCCTCGATCTCGATCACGAACTGGGTGACGTGCTCGACGAGGCGCTCGATGTAGCCGGGGGCGGCCATCGAGGTCTGCCAGATGGGGTAGTCGCCGGCCTCGGCGTACTGCGGCTCGATGAGCGCGGAGAGGTCGTCGATCAGGCGGCGGAAGTGGTCGAGGGCCAGGGCCGTGGGGGCAGTGGGAGCGGTGCGGGCGGTGCCGCGGACGATGACTTCTTCGGAGTCGTACGTGCCGCCGCGGGTCTTGTCGATGCGCCAGTGGGGCGAGACGTATGTCGCGTGCCCGGAGAAGGCGACGAGCACGGGGGCGCCGTCGAGCCCCTGGGCTTGGGGGTTCTGGCGGTTGAGGTGGGCGCGGAGCTGAGTCGGGCGGCCGCCCTCGGCGTCGGTGACGAAGGGGATGCGGGTGGAGCGGAGGCCGTTGTGGGAGGTGAAGAGATGCGCGAAGGGGTGGGCGGCCATGAGCTCGAGCGCGGCGGCGGGGTCGGTGATGCGGCGGGGGGAGGGGGGGTAGGTCATGGTGGGCTCTCGGCTTGTCGCGGTGCTGTGAGGCGGGGTGGTGCGGGTTCAGCCTAGCCGGTAATTCGCGAGCCGCACGTTGCCACGCCTTCCAGTATCTTGCCCCAATGCCCATCCACGCCCGCTTCGACCAGGCGCGCTGGACGCGCGAGTTCACGCTGGAGCGGGCGCGCGCCGAGGCGGCCGTGCGGGCGCGGGAGCACGCGGCCGCGTGGCGGCGCCGCCGCTGGTGGCGCAGGTTGGGCTTAGGCAGTAGACCCTCGGTCGCGCAGATCGCTCGCAACATGGGGCCGCGAGGAGAGTACATCGACGGTCCGGGATCGATGGCGATCACGGAGCTCGCGCGACGCGAGGCGGGCGAAGCGGAGCGCCTCGGGCGGGCTGTGCCCGTGGACATGCTCGTGTGGGGTCGCGGCGAGCCGGCGAACAGGGCGGCGACGAAGATCGGCGGCCTGCCGTATCGCCCGGCGGATGCGCCGTGGCCGCGAGGCCAAGGGGGGCGGCCGAGCGTCTTCATGGGGCAGTTCTGCTTTGCGGATTCGCTCGACGTGCTGGGCGCGTGGCACGGGGCCAAGCCGCGGCTGCCAGCCGATGTGCTCCTGCTCTTCTCGCCGACGGAGGAGGGCCCCATGGGCGACGAGTTCTACGACATCGGGGTGCAGCACGAGTGGTGGCCGCTGGGGCTCGACAATCTCGTGGGGCCCGGCGGCGTGCCGGAGCAGCGTTGGAAGTTGAATAGGGGCGGGCGGCTGGAGCCGTGCTACGCGGAGCTGCACCGCACGCACGACTATCCCGAGGTCCCGGAGGCCCACCCGCTGCGGGGGTATCCCGACGGCGAGAGGCTCTGCGTGCTCGAGGGCGGGAAGATCGGCGGTGTGCCGCACTTCGCGCAAGACAGCGAGACCCAGCGTCCTGGGGTGTACCTGTGCACGCTGGGCTCGCTGAACCCAGCCGGTCCGCGGTACCCGCTGCTCAATGTCCCGGCGAACGCTCCCGGTTCGGTGTTTCTGGAGGGGGACTTCCTGATGCTGGTGGATAATGGGAGCTTGTATCTGTGGGTTGAGGAGCGAGGGGAGGGGGTTGAGCTGCATTGGGACGTGCAGTACTACTGATGCAGGGGGGAGCCCACGCACCCCCAAGCCATCGGAACCGCCGCATGAGCCGTCCTCGGGGCGAACGAATGTGTGCCGGAGTTCATTTGTTCGGGTTCGTCATGTCCACCCCGTCCACCTCCCACGAGCACGGCGAGAAGTCCGCAGCGTGACGCCGGAGTTCCGCTGCCACGCGGTCGGGGCCGAGCCGCTCGACGACGGAGCGCTTGATCATTGTGCTCAGGCGGCTCTTGCCCTCGCCGGGGTGGGTCTCCTCGCAGAGCACGGTGATGTCCCACGCGGAGCCGTCAAAGGCGGATGGCTCGATCAGGTAGCCGCGGTCGAGGAGGTGGGAGGAGATCTCGGCGTGGCGGCGAATACTGGGTTCGGGCTCGTTCCGCGACAAGCCGAGAAGCACGGGGAGGAGTTCCGGGAGCCCGCTCTTGGCGGCCACGTAGGTCGCATCGCCCCGTACGAGCTTCGAGCGATCCCGCAGGCCGAGTGTGCGGAAGGCGACGGCCTGCTCGCGCGTCATGGCGGCGCAGATGCGCCCGGCCTCCCACGCCATTCGGGAGCGGCCAAGGGCGCGCACGCTCCGCCAGATGCCGGTAGCGAGATCGAACGGCTCGCCGTGGAGCGGGAGCACGAGGCCGAGCTCATGTGCTGCGGAGTGGCTCACCCACATGGCCCCCGAGTCGAGGGCGGCGGTCATGAGGTCGAGGCTCGGCGGCGGGCCCTTGCCGCCGTCCCAGCCGACCATGGCGTCGCAGAGGGCGAGGCCGATGTCGCGGGCTTTGGGCGAGCGGAGGCGCTCGGACCAGTCGACGCGCTGGCGGCGCCAGCTGGCGGGCTGCATGGGCTTGAGGGGTGGGGCGGGCATGGTCAAGGATCAAGATAAGCGGTTTGGGCCGCTCGGTCAGCGAGCCGTGTTCGGCGCGACGGGCCCGCTGCAACAGCTCCCTTCCCGTGGCGGGAGCGACTTTACGGCGAGCGTTCCTTATTTGAGCAGCTCTCGAACACGCCGTAATAGCCGCACTCGCTCCCCGTCCTGCGCTCCCTTGATCGTCTCGTTCACGTGGTCCACGGCGGTCATGCCGGCGCGGTCGGGCTGGCGAGGATCGGCGCCGAGCTCGAGCAGCAGCTCCACCGCCTCGACATTGCCGTCGGTCGCGGCGGCCATGAGCGGGGTGAATCCGTTCAGGCCGTTGAAGACGTTCCAGTCCGCCCCGTGCGCGTCGAGGGCGCGCAGAAGCTCCGGCGTCTTGGGCTCGAGCGCGACGAGCAGGGCGCTCACGTTCGGCTGGTCGTGCCCGGCGTTGGGATCTCCGCCCTCGGCCAGGAACCGGAGCACCACGGCGGGGTCAACCCGGTCCATGATGCTGTGCCACTGCACGTAGCCGTGGAACGCGGTCGAGCCGGAGATCTCGGTCGGGTCGTTGGCTCCCCCTCCAGCGGCGAAGTACGCATCGACGTCAAACTCTGGCTCCCCAGGAAGCAGCCGCCTCTCGATGGTCTCCATTTTGCCCGTGAGCGGGCTCTTGCGGCGGACGGTGGCGGTCCGCCGCCCAGCGTGCCTCACGCGCTCGAAGCGCAGGCCGACGAACGCCCGCGACTCGAGGGGCGCTTTGAGCGCTCGGCGCGCGAGCACGCTGCCCTGATGGCAGCCCCCATCGCGGACCACCCCGATCAACTCACCGGCGGGTATGCGTCCGGTGTCGATCTCGGGCCCACCCTCGTGGTGGCACTCCCATGCGTGCAGCCAGTTCACGGCCCAGTAGTCGCGGTGCAGCGAGCTTCGGCGCGGCCCGGCGATGCGCACGGCGCGGAACTCCGCGCACCCCGGCGCGTGGGCTTCGAGCCAGGCGCGCAGAGCGTCGGAGACGATCCAGAGGTCGTCCCCGGCGTTCCAGCGCACGTCGGGCCGCGAGCCGACCTCGTCGTAGATGAACGAGGGCGGGGCTTCGGGCCACTCGCCGGGCGCGAGCGGGCGGCCCTCGCGCGTGCGCAGGGCAATCCGCCGCTCCCACTCCCAGTCGCCGGCCTCGAGCTGCCACAGCCCGGACTTGAGCGAGCCGGCGGCGCAGGCGAGCGACCAGTATGTGTGGTCGCGGGCAGGCGTGGATCTCGACATGGCGCGTCCGTGGAGTCGATGCCTAGGCAAGGCTTCTGCGTTTCCAATCGAGGACGACGCCGATCCGCCGCTCGATGGTTCCGTCCCAATGGACCGAAAGGCCGTGGCGCTCGAGCGTGTCGCGGACCTCTTCGCCGATGGCGACGGCGGCTTGCGGGCCGGCCGGGTGGTCCGCCGAGCCGTAATTCAGATACAGGGAGCCGTCCTCGACCGCCGAGTCGGTGTCCTGCTCGTGATAGAAGGTGTAGCCGCGGACCTGGGCGCCGCGTGCGGCGGCCTGCTGCATCTCGTCGTCGATGGCGGCGCACCCGCAGGTGCCGCAGCACCAGTAGTTCTGGCGGGCGAAGATGCCGCGGGACTCCAGCTCGGCGAGTGCGGCGTCGAGGCGGTCGCAGTCTGTGGTCTGAGGCCACGACGCCTGGGCCGCGGCGTGGGCGTCGAGCGACTCGCGGAGCATGCGCTCGGCGTGCGGGCGCAGCGCGTCGGGCGCGAGTTCGTCCTCGTAACACTCGATGGCGCTCTGGAGCATCTCGTCCGGCGGCGAGAACCCCGCCGCCACCAGCGTGTCCAGGAAGGAGCGGAGATCGGTCAGCACGTCGTCGAGCGGGCGGGGGTCGGGCGTCGGCATGGGAGTCCCTCCGTGCGCCCAGAGTAGCGGAAAGCCGGGTAAGGACAAGGGCGCCCAGCCGCTTCAGCGTTCCCCGTGCGTGTCATCGATCAACTCGGCGATCTCAAGGGCCTCTTCCTCGAGTTCGCGACGTACGTGTGCGACGGCCGCGTCTATTCCGACGCGGGCGACCTCGCTCCGCAGCACGCCCGTGTAGCACTTACTCCAGCCGCCGCCCGCGGTATCGATCACCACCAGACTGATGCACTCCGGGTGGTCGGCGTCAAAGACGTGGTATCCGTGCTCGATCAGGTCGCGGGCGACCTCTGCTTCGATCCGCACGGTCTCTACCGGATCGTTCGCGGCGACGTCTCGCAGGAGGGGGAGGATCGGCGCGAACCGACACAGCCCCGCATCGTCGGCGGCGCGGAGGCGGACGACCTTGGAGCGGTCGCGAAGGCCACGGGCACGGAAGTCGAGTTCCTCGGCTTCGGAGAGGTCGCGGCAGTGCAGACCCGCGAGCCACGCCATGGCAGCGCGGCCGGGGGCTCGGACGGAGTTCCAGAGGTCGATCAGGGCGTGGAACGGCTGGTCCTGAGCGTGGACGACCCGGTGCAGCGTGCATGTGGCGGTGATGCGGACCTCCGGATCGGACGCGTCGAGTGCGTCCCGGACAATGTCCAGGGGCGCGGCTGGCCCGCCGTCGCGCCAGACAATCATGGCGTGGCTAAGGGCGCGAGCGGCGGCCAGCGCCCGGGCGTTCCTGACGATCGTTGGCCAATACTCCAGTGCGTACTCCCATGGTTGCGAAGTGCCGAAGGGATCGTCGGCGTTGTCGATGAAGTCAGGGGGTGTGTATCGGCGGTCACCCATGACTGAAGGATACTTGATGGCTTGTAAACGAGTGGGAGTGACGGCGGCGATCATGCGCGCCGGACAGGCAGAGCGCAGAGAAGCCTTGCCCATGCAAGCGGACGAGCGCCACCTACGCCGCCGCGGCGAGCGTCCCGGCGCCGACCGGCTCGACGCCCAGCCGCACGATGATAGTCGGACTCCCCGCGCTCGCCGAAGCGGCGCGCTTGGCGCGGACGCGGTAGGCGGCGGCGCTCGTGCCGGGAGCACGATCCGGTCGGGATAGCGCTTGCCCCCGGCCGAGGCGAGGAGGCTCCAGCGGCTCTCGCCCTCAAGGCGGCGGAGCACCTCGTAAAAGTTGCGGCGGCAGGGGAGGCGTGTCGCGCCACAGGTGAGGCGGACCACCCCGTGGCCGTCGATCGCGCCCGGGGGCAAGCGCCTGATCTGCGCCACGGCCGACCGGACGCGGGAGGTATAGCGGGCCAGAGCACACCGAGTAGCGGCTCAAAGCAGCCGCGACTCGGTGGCACCGCGATGCCACCCCGGCGAGGTCGATGCCACCCCGCCAAAGGGGTGAGCGGCCATGAGCTCGAGGGCGGCGGCGGGGTCGGTGAGGCAGCGGGGGAGGGGGGGTAGGTCATGATGGCTCTCGGCTGTCGCCGATGAGCCTAGCTGGGTCAGCCGCAGGCCGGTGGCTTTGGTGATGGCCTTGGCTTGGGCGGGGGTGAGGCATGAGGATGTTCTCGTCGCCGGTGTCGTGCCAAATGTCAGGCGACACGGACGAGCTCCCGCTCGATACGAGCGCGGAACGCCGGGCGCAGGTTCGGGTGATCCTCCACGACATCCACGGGGCGGCCGAGCGCGTCCTCCAAGACCGTCTGCAGCCGGGCGAGTGTGAAGAGCGAGACGCGGGCGCCTGGCTCGAACTCGACGAGGATGTCGATGTCGCTGTCCTCGCGGGCATCGCCGCGGGCGACGGAGCCGAAGATGGCGAGCGAGCGGACGCCGTGGTCGCGGCGGAGGTCGGGGAGGGCGGCGCGGAGGGTGGCGAGGGCGTCGTCGAGGCGGGGCATCAGCGGAGATTGTACGGGATGAGGGCGGAAGGGGCGTGCGTGAGGGGCGTACCTTCGCCCCATCCGGGGCTCCGCGCGTGGGGGAGACCAACCCCGGGTTCCGCTGCGCCCGCCGTTGGCGGGCTGCGCTTTACCCGGGGCCATGGACCGACGCCCCCATTCGCGGGCTGAAAGGCAGGGAGAGTGCAGGCTGGAAGCCCGCACACAAGGCCTGCACCTCAGCGTCAGCGGCCGACGGCGGCGGTGACTTTCTTGGCGGCGTCGCCGAGGTCGGTGGCGGCCTGGAGAGTCGGCAGCTTCGCGGCGGCGTCCTTCAAGATCTTGCGCCCGGCGTCCACGTTGGAGCCTTCGAGGCGGACGACGAGGGGGACCTTGAAGCCGATCTGGGTGGCGGCGTTGACGATGCCCTGGGCGATCACGGCGCAGTCCATGATGCCGCCGAAGATGTTGACGAGGATGCCTTCCACGCGGCTGTCGGAGAGGATGATCTTGAAGGCCTCGGTGACGGCCTCCTCGCTCGCGCTCCCACCGACGTCGAGGAAGTTGGCGGGCTCGCCGCCCTCGAGCTTGATGACGTCCATGGTGGCCATCGCCAGGCCGGCGCCATTGACGAGGCAGCCGATGTTGCCGTCGAGGGAGATGTAGGTGAGGCCGAACTTGTGGGCCTTCAGCTCGGCCGGGTTCTCCTCGGTCGGGTCGAAGAGGGCCTGGATGTCGGGGTGACGGAACGTGCCGTTGTCGTCGAAGTTGAACTTGGCGTCGATGGCGAGGACGTCGCCTTCGGCGTTGGAGTGCTGAGTGCTGGGTGCTGAGTGCTGAGTGGAAGAGCCCCCTCCGGCCTCGGGGACTCGGCCACCTCCCCCGCGGGGCGCGGGGGAGGAGGGCTTGGTGAGAACGAGCGGGTTGATCTCGGCGATGGTGCAGTCTTTTTCGAGGAAGGCCTTGGCGAGGCCCGTCATGATCTTGACGGCCTGGTTCACGTGCTTGCCCGTGAAGCCGAGGCGGTAGGCGACGGTGCGGGCCTGGTGGGGCTGGAGGCCGAGGAGGGGGTGGAGGGGGGTCTTGATGATGGCACCGGGGTTGGTCGCGGCGACGTGCTCGATGTCGACGCCGCCCTCGGCGGAAGCGATGAGGACGTTGCGCCGGCTCTTGCGGTCGGTGGTGATGGCGAGGTAGTACTCGGCCTGACCTTCGCGCCCGTCCTGCCTGGGGGCGATATCGACGCCCGCGGCGACGAGGAGCTTCTTGACCTCGAGGCCCTCGGGGCCGGTCTGGACGCTGACCATCTTGTTGGTGAGCATGAAGCGTGCGGCGTCCTCGGCCTCCTGGGGCGAGCGGACGAGCTTGACGAAGCCGGCCTTGCCGCGCCCGCCGGCGTGGACCTGGGCCTTGACGACGGCCAGCCCCCCCTCGCCAAGGCCGGCCTCGGCCACAGCCTTCTTGTAGGCGGGGGCGGCCTGCTCGATGGAGGTGATGACCTCGCCGGGGGGCACGGGAATGCCGTAGGAGCGGAGGATGTCGCGTGCCTGATACTCGTGGACCTTCATGGGGGCCTCCGGCTGGGTCGGTTGCGGAGGGCATCGTAGCGGCGGCCCCAATGAGAAAGGGCCCACCCCGGTGAAGGGGACGGGCCCCGCGTTGGCGAGTGCGGCGTCCGGGCGGCCGGGCTCAGCGTCGCCGCGTGAAGATGAGCGCCAGCGCGATCGCCGCGAGGGCGCCGGGGGCGGGGATGACGGTGAAGCGGAACGTATCCCAGCCGATGCCGTTCTCGTTGCCGGCGTCGTTGAGGATGTTCACGATCTCGACGCGGGTGACGTTGGAAAAGGAGGAGAGGTCCACGAACTCGTTGTTGCCGATGCCGCCGGAGCTGACGAGATCGACGGTGCCGGAGAGCGCGCCGTTCTCGAAGACGTTGAACTGGGCGGTGACGCCCGCGACGTTGGCCTCGATCGCCCAGAAGGAGAGGTCGTTGACGGGGTTGGTGAAGTCGACGTAGGTGTCTTCGAGGCACCCGGGGGTGCAGAGGATGTTCGGCGGCGTGTCGGCGGTGGCGAAGCCGAACGCCATGTTGTCGACGCCCGCGACCGAAGAGAACGTCGCCTCGGGGTATTGATTGGTGACGATGGTGTTGCTGGCGAGGTCGTCGAAGTTGATTTCGACGGGCTGCGCGACAGCGGCGCCGGCGATGCCGGCGAGAGCCGTGAGGTGGGCGAGCATTGCTTCTCCCTTTCTCCGGATGCGCGGCACGGGCGGGCAACAGGGCCGCAAAGGTGCCGATGGGTAAACCCATAGCACGCTTTCGAGGGAATGCACGGGGCAAGCGCGTGCGATCTTCGCACCCTTGCGGAAGTGTCTGGAGAAGCCTTACTTAGCTCCGAGGGCGAGCCTCTGGGGATTGTTGCTCAGGGCGATCGCCAGCTTCCACGCCCGGGGCACCGCCTGCGATCAGCGGCACATTGTGCGCGGCCGGCGGGCGCTCGGCGCGGCTAACAGGTGCGCTTGCCCGGGCGTCTCTTTCCTGTCCGGGGCGCGGGGGTCGGCCCCCCAGAGCCACGAGCGCAAGGAGCAGGCCATGAGGATGCGATTCGCTGCGGTTGGGGCGGTGTGTGCGATGCTCGGGTTGGCGGGCGCGCCGGCGAGCGCGGGGGGCGAGGGGTGTGCCGCGGCGGCGGAGTTCAGCAGCATGGGGCCGCCGCTGGTGTGCGTGCCGGTGGAGATCGGCGAGGCCGAGAGCCTGGCGTGGGGCGATGGGGCGTTCGGTGAGGCGAAGCGATACCGCAAGGGCGGCCTCGTGAACGACACCCTCGGCGTGCTCAAGACGAGCGACGACGTGCTCGTGCACATGGAGACGCTGCGCCGGGCGACTGTCTACGTGGGCGAGGACGGCGACCTGGCGCGGGAGCTGCTGGCGCGGCTGGCGTGGATCGCGATGGATTTCGAGGCGGGGGCGGGCGACGGCGGGTGGAACAGCGAGGGCGAGTCGGCGCCCGGGATGAGCGATCCGGAGCGGCGGGCGCTGGCGTGGTTCGACGCGGGGTATTTCGCGGCCGCGCTGGGGCACATGGGCGTGAAGCTCGATTGGAAGCCGGGTGTCGGGGAGGGCGTGCAGGGGTACGCGTGGCTTCGGAAGGCGGTGGAGCTGTCTGGCGGCGATCCGGCCATGCATTTCGCGGCGGCGATCGCGGCGCACCCGGGCATGCGGGAGAGCAAGCGCGACCTCTTCGAGGCGCACATGCGCCGGGCGATCGCGGGGGCCGACGAGGGCTCGCTCCTGATGCGGAACATCGAGGCGCACCTGGGGCATTGGGAGGAATCCGTCGCGGCGCTTCGCGAGAAGCCCTGAATGCGGTAGGGTGACCCCGTTGCGCGTCGAGAGCGGCCAAACCGGATCGAGGGCGGGCGCGGGGGTGGTCGCACCCGCCGCGCTCGGGCCGCGCGCTCGCTCCGGGGATGCGACGGACGGTGTGGCCGCGGCCGTGGAGCGGGCGCGGCGGGGCGACCGTGAGGCGTTCGCCGAGCTCTACCGCGCGCACGGCGCGATGGTGCACGGCGTGCTGCTCGCGGCGGTGCCCCGGGCGCAGGCGGAGGACCTGACGCAGGAGGTCTTCCTGCTCGCGTGGCGCAGGCTTGCCGAATTGCGGGACGCCGGCGCGCTCGCCGCGTGGCTCGTCTCGATCGCGCGCAGCCGCGCGATGGACTGGGCGAGGGCTGACGGGCGCAGGCGCGGCCACGAGGAGTGCGCTGCACGCTCCGGAGCGCCGCCGGCGGGAACGACAGAGAAGAGCGACGGGGAGGATCGCGCTGAGGCGGTGCTCGCGGCGATCCGCGGCCTGCCGGCGGCGTACCGCGAGCCGCTGATGCTCCGTCTGGTGGCGGGGCTCACCGGGCCGCAGATCGCGTGCTGCCTTGGGATGACCCACGGCTCGGTGCGGGTGAACCTTCACCGCGGCATGGCGATGCTGCGGCAGAACCTGGCGGAGGATCGGTCATGAGCGGGCGCGAGGGTCACGACGCGCGTGAGAGGTGGTTGTTCGACGGCGCGGGCGAGCCGGACGAGGCGGAGCGGGAGGTCGTCGAGTCGCTGCGGGGGGCGCGGTGGAAGGGCGATGTGGAGGGCTTGATGCGCGGGGTCGCGGCGCTCGCCGGTGAGCCGCCGGTCGGGCCCGAGCGCGCGTCGCGCGCGTCGGCCCCGGGCCGCGCCTTCTCGGCTGCGCGCCAACGGCTACGCGGCGGGCGGCGCGGCGGTTGGCTCGCGGGCGGGCTCGCGCTCGCGGCGGCCGCGCTCATCGGCGTGAATCTGTGGGTGTTCTGGGGCAGGAGCGGGGCGGCGTGGGAGCGTGCGGCGGGCGGGGTGTGGTCGGTCGGGCAGTGGGTGCGGACGGAGGCGGCCGAGCACGTGGAGGTCGCCTCGGACATCGGGCGCGTGACGATCGGGCCCGATTCGCGGGTCAGGCTGGTCCGCGCCGGGCGGGACGAGCACCGGCTGGAGCTTGCGTCGGGCTCCATCGACGCCATGATCTTCGCCCCGCCGAAGCTCTTCTTCGTGGACACGCCGGGGGCGACGGCGGTCGACATGGGCTGCGCATACCGCATGGAGGTCGCCGAGGACGGGAGCGGCGTGCTCCGGGTGACCGGGGGGTGGGTGGAGCTCCAGGCCGAGCCGGCGGCAAGCCGCGTTCCGGCCGGCGCGGCGTGCCGCATCTTCGCGGGCGGAGGGCTGGGCCTGCCCCGGTTCGAGGATGCGTCGGAGGAGTTCCGCCGGGCTGTGGCGCGGGTGGAGGAGGGCGAGTTCGGCGCGCTCGGGGGCTTGCTGGCGCTGGCGCGGGCCCGGGATGGGCTGACGTTGTGGCACCTGCTTGCGCGGGTCGAGGGCCCGGATCGAGATCGGGTGTTCGCGCGGCTCGCGGCCCTCGTGCCGCCGCCGCGGGGCGTCTCGGACGCGAGCGGCCTGGGATCGGCCGCGCTCGAGGATTGGTGGCGGTCGGTGCGGCGGGCGTGGTAAGCTGGGGAACGTGCCCGGAAGGCGGCACGTAGAGACAGCCATGCGTCGCCGACGTCCTCATCGCTCTCCGTGTGTGCGCTGCGCGTTTACGCTCATCGAGTTGCTGGTGGTCGTCGCGATCATCGCGCTCTTGATCGGGATACTGCTCCCCGCGCTCGGCAAGGCGCGTGCGGCGGGGCGCGACGCGGCGTGCCTGTCGAACCTCCGGCAGATCGGGCTGGCGTGGACGATGTACATGGACGACTTCGACCGCTTCCCGTGGGGGGACGAGGAGCCGTGGGAGGACAAGCTGCGCTGGGGCTGGGGCGGCGTGCATTGGTATGGGTGGGAGGGTGAGGACGCGCGCCCCGCGGACGGCATCGTCGCCACGCGCCGGCCCGTGAACCCCTATTTCAACGAGGATCTCACCTCCGAGGCGTTCGCGAAGATCTTCCGGTGTCCGGGGGACACGGGCATGCTGCAGTACGGGCACGAGGACGAGCCGATCTGGTGGGCGGAGTTCGGCTCGGGGAACCGGTCGGGAGAGGGGGACGAGACGGTCTTCGGCATGATGGGCAACAGCTACGAAGCGAACGGTCAGATGTACCGCAGGGTCACGATCGACAACGAGGTGGAGATCGGCCCCTGGTTCGGCCCGCAGCGCGTGACCGTGACGCCCTCGGAGTTCGTGATCGTGGGCGACGGCGGGGCGATGACGGTCGCGCGCCACCAGTGGATGTTCGAGTGGCTCGTGTACGGCTGGTGGCACGGCCCCGAGCGCGGACAGCTCGTCTTCCTTGACGGCTCCGCCCGGCCGGAGCGGGTCATCGGCGACGACGTGAACTACCGGCTGGGCTTCGACCGCTGAGCCGGAGCCGGCGGGGAGGGCCGCTCGCCGCGTATGCTGCGCGCCGGACCCGGCTTGGCGGCAGGGGATGGGAGCCCGGCGTGACAGATCGTGCGCGAGCGTGGATCGTGTGGGCGTGCCTCGGGTTGGGGACCGCGGCCCTCGGCCAGGGCGGCCCAGCGCCTGAAGCGGCCGGCCTGGAGGCGGCGGTGATCGCGGGCGACGGCCGCGGGGCCGCGGCGATGCTCGAAGGGCTCTGGGCCTCCGATCGCGAGCTGGCGCGCGAGGCGAGTTGGCGGCTCATCTCCAGCGAAACGGTCGCCCACCGGCCGCTCGGCCTGGAGGCGATGCGGGCGCACGCGACGGCCGATGAGTTGGCCGCGGTGGCGGCGGCGCTCGACGGACAGCGCTATCCGGAGGAGCGGCGGTGGCTGGTGCGGGCGATCGGGCGGAGCACCGACGAGAACGCCCAGGAGCTCGCGGCGGGGTTCGTGACCGACCGTGATCCCTACGTGCGCGCGAGCGCGGTGAGCGCGCTGGCGGATCTCGGCGACGTCGCGTCGGTCGCGTCGTACGCGCGGCGGCTGAAGAGCGTGCCCCTCGGGGTGCAGAGCTGGTCGAGCGACGACGACGGCGCCGAGCAGATGGCGATGTACGGCGCGGTGCTCAGCCTGACCGGCCTGCGTCCACGGACGTCGCGCGACGTGCTCGACTGGGTGCGCGAGCAGGGCGACGCGATCGCGCAGGCGAGCCCCGCCGAGGCGCCGGACCCTGCGACGGCCTGGAGCCAGGAGGGCGAGTACCTGCTGACGCCCTCGTTGCGCGTCGAATTCGACATGCGCGACACGGCCGGGCCGGAGGGCGGCCCTTCCGATCAGAGCGAGTTCGTCGTCGGTCTGGAGAGGAGCGTCGGCGCGGCCAAGCTCGCGGCGGAGCCGATCTTCGGGCGGGTGCACATGCCGGTGGTGCGGCTGGTCTTCGCCGACGATCAGACCATCGGGAAGTTCGGCGGGACGTCGCGCGGGTACTACGGCTTCGCACGCGGCAACAAGATCGCGATGCGGCTGACCGACTGGGGCACCGTGCGGACGGTCCTCACCCACGAGTACATCCACCTGATCCATTCGGCGCAGGGGGAGGACCAGCCGCGCTGGCTGAGCGAGGGCCTGGCGGAGTCGCTGACGAGGTCGGCGCGGGCGACGGCCTGGGCGGCCCCGCTCGCGCCGGGGCGCGATGAGCTGTTCGGGCTGCTGGCGCGGGAGGGGCTGAGCGGCGTGGCGCGGTGGGAGTCGTCGGGGAGTTCCGGGGAGGACCCGAACCTCTACGCCAAGGCCCATGCGGCGGTGGACTACCTGCGGTTCGGCGGCTTCGGGGCGGAGGACGCGCGCCTGGCGATGCTCGTCGGGCGGATCGGGCGCGGGGAGCGGCCGGAGCGGGCGCTGGAGCAGGTGTACGGGCGGCCGATGGGGGACTTGGACCGTGGGCTGGCGGCCTGGCTCGGCGGCTTGCGCGACGGCGGCGCCCGGGGCGAGTAAGCCACCGGCCGCTCACTCGGCATGTCGGAGCGCGCGGGGCCGCGAGCGAGCCTGACGTGGGGCCGGGGAAGCCCGCCGGATCTCCGCCCGGCTTGGCTGGCCGGAGGGCAGGTCCTATCCTTCCGCCCTCTCCCGTCCGGCCCGTCGGGGTCGGGGCCGGAGAGAGCCCGCCGCACCCCGAGAGGAAGCGTTCATGGCCACCACCGGCACGATCACGCAGGTCATCGGCTCGACCTTCGACGCCCAGTTCCCTGAGGAGAATCTCCCGGACATCTACAACGCGCTGAAGATCGAGGCGGACACGCAGTACGGGGCGATCCGGCTGACCGGGGAGGTGCAGCAGCACCTCGGCGGCGGTCGGGTGAGGGCGGTGGCGCTGGGCTCGACCGACGGCCTGAGCCGCGGGATGACGTGCCTGGACACGGGCACGGCCGTGCAGGTGCCGGTGGGCGAGAAGGTGCTGGGGCGGGTGTTCAACCTGCTCGGGCAGCCGATCGACAAGCGGCCGGCGCTGGAGGGCGCCAAGCAGATGCCCATCCACCGCGAGCCGCCGGAGTTCAGCCAGCTGAACCCGAACACCGAGATCCTGGTGACGGGCATCAAGGTCATCGACCTCCTGTGCCCCTTCGTGCGCGGCGGCAAGATCGGCCTCTTCGGCGGCGCGGGCGTCGGCAAGACCGTCATCATCCAGGAGATGATCGCCCGCGTGGCCCGCGAGTTCGGCGGGTACTCCGTGTTCTGCGGCGTGGGGGAGCGCACGCGCGAGGGCAACGACCTGTGGCGCGAGATGCAGGAGGCCGAGTACACCGACGAGAACGGCAAGACGGCGCACGTGATCGACAAGGTGGCGATGGTGTTCGGGCAGATGAACGAGCCGCCCGGGGCGCGTCTGCGCGTCGCGCTCTCCGGCCTGACGATGGCGGAGGAGTTCCGCGACGAGTCGGGCAAGGAGACGATGATCTTCGTGGACAACATCTTCCGCTTCACCCAGGCGGGCTCCGAGGTGTCGGCGCTGCTCGGACGCATGCCCAGCGCCGTGGGCTACCAGCCGACGCTCTCGACGGAGATGGGCGAGCTGCAGGAGCGGATCACCTCGACGAGCAAGGGCGCGATCACGAGCGTGCAGGCGATCTACGTGCCCGCCGACGACCTGACCGACCCGGCCCCGGCGACGGCCTTCGCCCACCTCGACGCGTTCGTGACTCTGGCGCGCGGCATCGCCGAGAAGGGCATCTACCCGGCCGTCGATCCCCTGGCGTCGAACTCGCGAATCCTGGATCCGGGGATCATCGGCGAGCGGCACTACTCGGTGGCGCAGCGCGTGCAGCGCATCCTCCAGCGGTATAAGGACCTGCAGGACATCATCGCGATCCTCGGCGTGGACGAGCTCAGCGAAGAGGACAAGCTCATCGTGTCCCGGGCCCGCAAGATCGAGCGCTTCCTCAGCCAGCCCTTCTTCGTCGCGGAGCAGTTCACCGGCTTCGCGGGCATCTACACGCCGCTCGACCAGACGATCGACAGCTTCGAGCGACTGGTCAACGGGGAAGGCGACGACCTCAACGAGGGCGCGTTCATGTACGTCGGCACGCTCGACGACGCGCGGCGGAAGGCGGAGAAGATGGCGGCGGGGTGAGGCGCCAGCAGGGAGAGTTGACTCTTCTGGAGCCGCGGGGATGACCCGCGGCTCCTTCACTTTGGGCTGGGGGTTTGCCAGATCGGGCTTCGTTCGGTAAACTCATCCGTGGGAGGTCCAGATGCGACCGGATGAGATGAAGTCGATCCTCGACCAGCGCCCATTCGTCCCGGTGCGTCTGCATATGACGAACGGCGAGACGGTTGACGTCACCCATCCCGAGGCCGCGGTCGTGACAAAGAGCGCCGTATTCCTCGGCACCGGCATTGACGAGCGAGGGGTTGCGGACCGGATCATCTGGTACAACCTGGTGCACATCGTCAAGGTGGAGCAGCTCTCTGGCGAAGGGCGGAACGGGTCGAAGCGGTCGGCGTAAGACCACCTGCGCCGCGCGTCATCTGACTTCCCTCTCGGACAGTATTTCATCGAGGGCTCCAGGTAGTTCAGAAAGGCGTGTGAGAAGTGCGGTGAGGCGAACTTGAGCCTTATCGACGAGCAGCTCAGGACTGTCCAGAGCATCCTCGACGGGCATCAGGCGCTCCCGATACAGTGATTTCCACGCTTGGCCTGTGCGACCGCGGCGGCGGTCGGTGAGACCGAAGGGTGAATCTGCTCCGGCGATGCAGCGCAGGATGCAATCTTGTAGCTCTGGGTCTTTCATCGGCGAGATCCAAACATCAAGACGTACGTTCTCGGGCCCGACGATGAACCAGAGTGCGAGCCAACTGCGGGGATCACGCCTTTCGATTGTGCTGAGCGGTGGCCAACGATCTGCCCAGATTCGAGGCAGGAACCCAAGCTCCTTCCCGACCATCCGAAAGATCACGAACTCGTCGGGCCGAGATTGCAGCCAATCGTTCAGAGGAGCGAGGACGCCCGTCTTCCGTGCACCTACACGCTCGTAGATCAAGTCCAGAGCTTGCCGATGATTCTTATAAATCTGCTGGCACAACTCATCGATCTTCGGGTCATTCATGAACCTGCTCCCGATCAGGCGGAGGTAGTGCTCCAGGAAGACCGCGACGTCTCCACCGAGGCTCGCCGCGTTGGTGCGGCGGACCCGCTGCAGAACGCGGTGAATCTCCGCGTACGAGTACGGCGCCCACCCCGCGTCCGACGGCTCGTCGGCGTCCGGCGTGAGGAACACGAACATCGGCGGCAGGCCGGGGAACTGCTGGTGAACGATCCCGGCGTACCGTGACAACTGGCCCGAGTGCTCGCCGCTGTCCACCTTGTTCTCGATGGCGACGACGAACGCCGGCTTCTCGCAGCGGATGAGCAGGTCGATGTTCTTCCACTCGCGCCGGATCTCCACGCCGCGGAGCTCATCGCCGTCGAGCTCAACCGGGCTCAGGGGGCGCAGGCTCGGCGGCGCCTGGCGCAGCAGGTCCATGAGCACGGCCTTGAGGAAGAGATCGCCTTGCCCGTGGCTCTCGGCGGGGTCGAGGAGCCACGCCAGAAAGTTGGAGTGGCGTATTTCCGCGCGCGCGATGCGGAGCGCGTCGAACACGTTGAACCGCCCGATCAGCTCCTCGAGCTGGAGGAGCTCGTCGTTCTCGGTGACAAAGGCCTCGAGTGCCGCGAGGGTGCCGGGCGGGTGTGTAGTTCCGGCCATGGTCGTGAATATAGCCAATGACGCGCGGAGGGCGTGAAGGGCGGTCGGAAGGTGAGAAATGGGTTATCCCCACCGTTCGGCGGGCGGCGGCTCGCCGATGGGGGCGGTGCGCTCGTAGTAGCGGTGAGGCGCCTGGAGCAAGGAGAGCCGATATGCCGGTGCAGCCCAGTCGGCTGAAGGTTGCGCAGCAGGTGGTGGGGATGCTGCTTGCGGGCATTCTGATCATGGCCCTCGCCGCGGTGCTGTACGTCGGCACGGGCGCGACCGCGCCGACGGAGGGCGCCCCGGGGCCCGCGCAGGCCCAGACGCTGCCGCGGGAGAACCTGGCCGGGCCGCTGGCGATCGTCTCGCTGGCGATGCTGGCGCTGGCGGCGGGGGCGCCGCTGTGGCTGGCGCGGACGGCGCAGGCGCGGGCGCGCGAGATGGCCGATCGCGCCGGCGGCGGGGGCGACGGGGCGTCCGAGGAGGTGATGGCGGCGTACAAGCTGTATTCGGTCAAGCGGTCGCTGGGGGCGGCGGCGCTGGGGGTCTTCTGCGCCGCGGCGGCGATCGCGAGCGGGCAGCTCTGGTTCCTGGCGGGGGTGGCGGTCGCGGCGGCGCTGATGATCGCGATGTTCCCGAGCCGGAGCGGGCAGCAGAGGTTCCATCAGCGCGTGACCGGGCGGTCGCTGCCGCCGCGCGTCGCGGCGCCCGATCTGCCCGTGTAGGCGCGGGTCGGTAGACTGCGTCGCGAGGAGGCCGCCCCATGGAGCAGAGCCACGCCGCGACGCCCGAGCAGCAGCTCCGCACGATCCAGGTATTGGTGTGGGCGCTGATGGCGGGGCTTGTCGTGTTCGCGGCGACGGCCGTGGTGGTGGGGCCGGGCGGCCCCATGGCGCCGGCCCAGCCGTCAAGCGAACCGGTGCGCGCGGGGCCGCTGCTCCCCGTGCTCGGCGCGCTCATGGCCGGCTGTGCGGGGGCATTCTTCGCCTTCGGGGCCGCGGCCAAGAAGCAGGCGCGGAAGGCGTGGGAGGCCCGGGCCGACGAGGAGGACGGCAGGGCGAAGATCATCGCGGTGCTCTCGACGTCGAGCATCCTGAGGGCGGCGCTGGTCGAGGGGCCGGGCCTCTTCGCGTGCGTCGTCGTTCTGCTCAGCGGCGAGCCGCTCCCGCTGGCCGGTGCGGCGATCGCGGTCGGATTGATGGCGACCCTCCTCCCGGTCCGCTCGCGTCTGGCCCAACTGGAGGAGGCGGCGACTGGGATGCGCGCGATCAGATAGAGGTGCGGCGGCACGAGGTGGGTATGCTCGGGGCATGGCGACGGCCCTTGTGAACACCAAGACAGCGAAGGATCGGCGCGAGCTCCGCTACGGATCGATCGCGGACCTCCGGCGCGATATCGACCGTCTCGCCGAGGCGGATCGCGCCGGCACGCTCCGTCGGTGCGGCAACTGGACACTCGGGCAGGCGCTCGGCCATCTCTCGGCGTGGCTCGACTTCGCGTACGAAGGGTTTCCGGTCCGGCCGCCGCGAGTGGTCGGCTGGATCCTGAGGCTCCGGCGCGGGAAGTACCTGCGCGAGGGGCTGCCGGCGGGGGTGAGAATCCCCGGCATCGAGGGCGGTACGCTCGGCACCGAGCCGCGGACACTCGACGAGGGCCTCGGGCTGTTGCGGGCGTCGCTCGACCGGTTGGAACGGTCCGACCCGGCGCACCCGAGCCCGCTTTTCGGGCCGATGACGCGCGAAGAATGCGTCGAGGCGACGCTGCGCCACGCTGAGCTGCACCTGAGCTTCTTCCATCCGGAGAGGGAGTAGGAGCGAGCGCGGGACGAGCAACGGCCGGGGAGGGAGGGGAGTCGGTGAGCGATTCTCGCACGTACGGGGCGTTCCGACCGGAACGGGACATCGAGCCGGTCGCGCGGGCGATCGCGCTGGCGTTCGGCGGTACCGAGGCGGGCGCGCGGGAGTGGCTCGATGCGACCGGCCACCGGCACGGGCGGGTGCTGCGCGATGCCGGCGGCGGCGTCGCTGCCTCGCTCCTGGCGCTGCCGATGGGGCAGTACTTCGGGGGGCGGGTGGTGCCGATGCAGGGGATCGCGGGCGTCGCCGTGGCGCCGGAGCGACGCGGGCGCGGGCTGGCGCTGGAGATGATGCGCCGGCAGGTGCGCGAGGCCGCGGAGCAGGGCGTGGCCCTTTCATGCCTCTACGCCTCGACGCAGGCGCTGTACCGGCAGGCGGGGTACGAGCAGGCGGGGCTGCTGTTCCGGACGAGCATCCCGCTGCGGACGATCGGCGTGCGCGAGCGCGGCCTGGAGTTGCGGGAGCTGAGCGCCGACGACGACGGGGCGATCCGCGCGTGCTACGCCCAGTCCGCGGCGCGGGTGAACGGCGCGCTGGAGCGGGGGGCATACGAGTGGAGCCGGGTGCGCAAGATGCGCGACGAGGCGTACACGGGCTTCGGAGTGTTCGCGCCCGAGGCGCCGGGGCGGCTGGAGAGCTACCTCTTCATGACCCAGCGGCGCAAGCCGGAGACCGGGCGGCACGACGTGGGCCTCTCGGATCTCGTGTTCACGACGTCGCGGGCCGGGCGGCGCCTGCTGGGATTCCTGTCGGATCTCGCCACGGTCGGCGACGATGCGATCGTGTACGGCGGGCCGCTCCACCCGATCTGCGCGCTGATGCCGCAGCAGTATCACACCTCCCGTTTCGTGGACGTGTGGATGCTCCGGATCAATCTGGTCGAAGAGGCGTTGGTCCGAAGGGGGTACGGGCGCGGGGTCGACACTGGCCTGTCGCTGGAGATCACCGACGAGCTCGTGCCGGAGAACGCCGGACGCTGGACGCTCCGCGTGCGGGGCGGTGGCGCGGCCGTCGAGCGCGGCGGGAGCGGTCCGACGCTCCGCTGTAGCGTGCGAGGGCTCGCGCCGGTGTACGCGGGCTACTTGACAGCGGCACAGGCGGGCGCGGCCGGGCTGGTCGAGGGCGACGCGGAGGCGATCAGCGCGGCGGACGCGGTCTTCGCCGGGCCGACACCGTGGATGTCCGACCGGTTCTG
>DASRXL010000134.1:0-14283 GCA_035654175.1 Phycisphaerales bacterium | reverse complement strand
CCCGGAGGATGGCTCTGCACGTCGCGGCGGTGTCGGTGTCGCCGAGCTGGTCGGCCGCGACAATCAGGCTCCTGTACGCCGCGATCTCGAAATGCTCGGAGGCGATCCCTGCGAGACAATCCTTGATGGCGGTGTCGCCGGCCCCGGCGGCGCCCATCCCCTGGACGAGCCCGGCGAGCACCCCCATGCCCGCCTTGATCCTGGAGACGTCCTCGCCGTGGCGCTGGAGGCACGCGCGGATGTCGTCGGCGTGGCGCGCTGTCTCGTCGCGGTGTTGGCGCAGCATGGAGGCGGCGTTCGTGTCCAGGTTCCTCTCGGCGTGATCGGCCTGCCGCTCCAGCACCTGCACGAGCGCGCGCTCCATGGCGTATGCGTCGCGCAGCCATGTCACCATCAGTTCCCTGCCTTGCTTGGGCATCGTGTTCTCCTTCGGGTCTCTGGTTCGTGGGCCGCACCATACTGTGCGCCCGCGGCCGGACTTCCTATGGGAACGCGAGTCCATCCTCGCGTGGATCGCTCGCCGCGTGGGATGCGGGTGCGATCGGAGCGCTGCGCGTGAGGCGCGTTTCACACTGGCGCAGCCGTCTGGTCGTCGCGGGCGGGAGCGGCTATGGTGCGGTGATGACCAAGCTGGGCCCCGCGAGCCACCACGCCCCGCCCGACCCCGCTCCGACGCCAGTCCAGAAGCCGCAGCCCCGCCTGGAGGGGCCCGCATCGTCCGCGCTCCCGGGCCGGTCGCGCGCGGTGATCGACGCGCTCCGGCCCGCTGTCGACGGCGGGCGCTTCGCGGTGAAGCGCGTCGTGGGCGAGTGGGTGGATGTCGAGGCCGATGTCATCTGCGACGGGCACGACCGGCTGGCGTGCGAGCTGCGCTTCCGCAGGGTGGGCGAGGCCGAGTGGCGCGGCGTCCGCATGAGCGAATCGCACAACGACGTCTGGCGCGCGCGATTCTCACCGGACGAGGCCGGCGCCTGGGAGTACTCGGTCCAGGCGTGGGTGGATCCCTTCATCACCTGGGCGCACGACCTGCGGGCCCGTCTGCGGGCGGGCCAGGACGTCGGGATCGATCTTCAGATCGGGAGCGGGATCGTTCGCGATCATGCGCAGACCGGCGCGCGGTCATCGGGCTCTGCCCTGGCGCGATGGGCCGACAGGCTCGGCGGCGAGGCCCCGGCGCGCGAGCGCGCCGAGGCGGCCCTCGGCGACGAGCTCGCCGAGCTCATGTGGCAGGCCTCCCCGCGGCGCTTCGCCGTGGAGAGCCGGGCGCTCCCGCTCTGGGTCGATCGCCCGCTGGCGCTGTTCGGCGCGTGGTACGAGATGTTCCCGCGCTCGGCGGCGGCCGAGGCCGGGCGGCACGGCACCCTGCGCGACGCGGAGGCGCTGCTGCCCTACGTGGCCGGGATGGGATTCGACGTGGTGTATCTCCCGCCCATCCATCCGATCGGGCGCACGGCGCGCAAGGGGCGCGACAACGCCCCGCAGGCCGAGCCGGGCGACGTCGGCAGCCCCTGGGCGATCGGCGGCCCGGAGGGGGGCCACAAGGCCGTCCACCCGGAGCTGGGGACGCTTGAGGATTTCGATCGCTTCGTCGCGTCCGCCGGCGGGCTCGGGCTGGAGGTCGCGCTCGACATTGCGTTCCAGTGCTCCCCGGACCACCCGTACGTGCGCGAGCACCCGCAGTGGTTCCGCCACCGGCCCGACGGGACGATCCAGTACGCGGAGAACCCGCCCAAGAAGTACCAGGACATCTATCCCTTCAACTTCGAGTGCGACGACTGGCAGGCGCTCTGGAACGAGCTGCTGGGCGTGCTCCTGTTCTGGGTCGAGCGGGGGGTGCGCGTCTTCCGCGTGGACAACCCGCACACCAAGCCGTTCGTCTTCTGGGACTGGATCATCGGGCGGGTGCGCGAGCGCAGCCCGGACGTGCTCTTTCTCTCGGAGGCCTTCACCCACCCCAAGAAGATGTACCGGCTGGCCAAGGGCGGCTTCACCCAGTCGTACACCTATTTCGCCTGGCGCAACGGGCCTCGCGAGCTGCGCGAGTATCTCGACGAGCTGACGACGCCGCCGGTGTGCGACTTCATGCGCCCGAGCTTCTGGCCGAATACGCCCGACATCCTCACCGAGTACCTCCAGCACGGCGGGCGCCCCGCGGCCATGGCGCGGCTCGTGCTCGCGGCGACGCTCTCCCCCAGCTACGGCATCTACGGCCCGGTGTACGAGCTCTCGGATTTCTCGGCGCGTCCCGGCGCGGAAGAGAACCTCGGCAGCGAGAAGTACGAGGTGCGGCGCTGGGACCGCGACGACCCGTGGTCGCTCCGGCACTTCATCGCGCTGATCAACCGGATCCGGCGCGAGAACCCGGCGCTCCGGCAATTCCGCGACATCGCGTTCCACAACTGCGACAACCCGGCGCACATCGCCTACAGCAAGCGATCGCCGGACGGGGAGAACACGATCCTGTGCGTCGTGAACACCGACCCCCGCGCGCAGCAGTGGGGACTCGTCCGGCTGAACCTGGGCGCGATGGGCCTGGGGGGCGACGGGCCGTACACGCTGGTGGACCTTCTGACGGGCATCGCGTACGAGTGGCGCGGTCCGGACAACATCGTGGGGCTCGACCCCGGGCTAGCGCACGTCTTCCGGCTCGGGCGGAGCGGCCGCTCCGAGCGCGACTTCGACACCTGGGGCTGACCGGGCCCCCAGCGCGAGGAACCATGGCGACGCAGACGGCCAACGGGGCGACGACGGCAGCCGCGAGGGTCGGCGCGGCGGGGCCGCTCGGCGACGCCCCCGCGCCTGACTGGTACAAGGACGCGGTGATCTACGAGCTCCACGTCCGCGCGTTCCACGACTCCAACGAGGACGGGATCGGGGACTTCCGGGGGCTGACCACCCGCCTGGACTACCTGCAGGACCTCGGCGTCACGGCGGTGTGGCTGCTTCCCTTTTACGTGTCGCCGCTGAAGGACGACGGCTACGACATCGCCGACTACACGGCCGTCCACCCGGACTACGGCACGATGAAGGACTTCCGCCGCTTCGTGGACGAGGCGCACGAGCGGGACCTGCGCGTGATCACGGAGCTCGTGATCAACCACACGAGCGACCAGCACCCGTGGTTCCAGCGGGCGCGGCGCAGCGCCCCAGGGTCGAAGCTCCGCGACTTCTACGTGTGGTCCGACACGCCGGACAGGTACCCGGGCGTGCGCATCATCTTCCAGGACACCGAGACGAGCAACTGGGCGTGGGACCCGGTCGCGGGCCAGTACTACTGGCACCGGTTCTTCAGCCACCAGCCGGACCTCAACTACGACAACCCCGCCGTGCGCGAGGCGGTGATCAAGGTGATGGACTTCTGGTTCGAGGCGGGGGTGGACGGCATGCGCCTGGACGCGGTGCCGTACCTCGTGGAGCGCGAGGGCACCAACTGCGAGAACCTGCCGGAGACGCACGAGGTCCTGCGCGAGCTCCGCCGCCATCTGGACACGCACTGGCCGGGGCGCATGTTCCTCGCCGAGGCCAACCAGTGGCCCGAGGACGCGATCGCCTACTACGGCACGGGCGACGAGTGCCACATGAACTTCCACTTCCCGCTCATGCCGCGCCTCTTCATGTCGCTGCGGATGGAGGACCGCTTCCCGATCGAGGACATCCTCAACCAGACGCCGCCGATCCCCCCGAACTGCCAGTGGGCGATGTTCCTGCGCAACCACGACGAGCTCACGCTGGAGATGGTTACCGACGAGGAGCGGGACTACATGTACCGCACCTACGCCAGCGACCGGCAGATGCGGATCAACCTGGGCATCCGGCGCCGGCTCGCGCCCCTCCTCGAGGGCAGCCGGCGCAAGATCGAGCTGATGAAGGGCCTCCTCATGAGCATGCCCGGGACGCCCGTGCTCTACTACGGGGACGAGATCGGGATGGGCGACAACGTCTATCTCGGCGACCGCGACTCGGTCCGCACGCCCATGCAGTGGAGCAGCGACCGCAACGCCGGCTTCAGCCGGGCCAATCCGCAGCGGCTCTACCTGCCGGTCATCGTCGATCCCGGCGCGCACTTCGAGAGCGTCAACGTCGAGAGCCAGCAGGCCAACCCATCCTCCCTGCTGTGGTGGACCAAGCGGCTGCTGGCGCTGCGCAAGCGCCACCCCGTGCTCGCGCGCGGCGGCATCGAGTTTCTCCACCCCGAGAACGGCAAGGTGCTCACCTTCCTGCGCACCAGCGAGGAGGAGGACATCCTCGTCGTCGCCAACCTCTCCCGCTTCGTGCAGCCGGTCGAGCTCGACCTCTCCCGCTTCAACGGGCGCGCGCCGGTCGAGATCTTCGGCCACACGCGCTTCCCGGCCGTCGGTGAGCAGCCCTACTTCCTCACGCTCGGGCCGCACTCGTTCTACTGGTTCCGGCTGGAGCGCCCCGCGGGCGAGCGGGCGGGCGACCAGGTCTGGGAGCCGCCCACGGTCGAGATCACCGGCGACCCGGCGCGTTGGCTTCGCGAGGCGGGGCTGGAGCGCTGGGTGATGCGCGACCTGCCGCGTGAGCTGCCCCATCGCCGGTGGTTCTCGGGCAAGTCGCGCAAGATCCGCGATATCCAGCCGTACGAGGTCATCCCGATGGGGCCGCTCGCGCCCGGGATGATCGACTCGGCGCTGCTGCTCCTGCGCGTCGAGTACACCGAGGGTGACGACGAGCTGTACTCGCTGCCGCTCGCGATCCTCGACCCGGAGCGGGCGCTCCTGCAGAGCGGGGTGCAGGCGCCCGCGATGCTGGCGACGCTCCGCCGGCGCGGCGACTCGGCCCGGTGGCTGCTCGTGGACGCCGCGGCGGACGAGGCGCTCTGGCGGGCGCTCGCGGACCTTGTCCGGCGCCGGCGCACGCTCAAGGGCGAGGGCGGGGCGATCACCGGGGTGCGCGTGGCCGGCGCGCCGCGCGAGCCGGCGGATGCCGAGCCCGTGAAGGTGCTCCGGGCCGAGCAGAGCAACAGCGCGGCACAGTTCGGGCAGGCGGCGTTCATGAAGCTCTTCAGGCGGGTGGACCTCGGCGTCAACCCCGACTTCGAGATCGGCGCGCACCTGACGGCCGGGCGCGGCTTCGCGAACACCCCGCCCATGCTGGGCGCGGTCGAGTACCGCACGGCCAACGACCGGGTGATCACGCTGGCCACGCGCCAGGCCTTCATACCCAACGAGGGCGATGCATGGGCGTACGCGCTCGAGGCGGTGGACCGCTACTTCGAGCGCGTGCTCGCGCTGCCCGAGCCGCGGGTCGCTCCCGCGCTGCCGGCGGTGCGTCCGCTGGCGCACGCCCGGGCCCTGCCGACAGAGGCGGAGGCCCAGCTCCTCAACGGCTTCCACGAGCAGGCCGGGCTGCTCGGCCGGCGCACGGCCGAGATGCACGCCGCGCTCGCGGACTCGAAGGACCCCGCCTTCGCGCCAGAACGGTTCTCCAAGCTTTACCTGCGCTCGCTATATCAGTCGATGCGAAACGGGGTGCAGCGCCCGCTGCAGACGCTCCGCTCGTCGCTGCGAACGCTCACGGGCGACGCGGCGGCGCTCGCCGGGCGCGTCCTCGAGCGGCGCGACGAGCTGCTCGAGCGCGTGAGCATGGTCCGGGCGGCCCCCATGTCGGGCGTGCGCATCCGCTGCCACGGGGACTACCACCTGGGCCAAGTGCTCTGGACCGGGCGCGACTTCTACGTGATCGACTTCGAGGGCGAGCCGCTGCGCCCGCTGGAGGAGCGCCGGCTCAAGCGTTCGTGCCTGTCGGACGTGGCGGGCATGCTCCGCTCCCTGCATTACGCCGCCGAGGCGGGCCGCCGCCGCCTCGCCGAGCGCGGGCTGGTCACGCCGGAGTCCGGACCGCCGCTGCGCCCCTGGGCCAGCTATTGGGCGTTCTGCTCGCAGGCGGCGTTTCTCCGCGGCTACCTCGGGGTGATCAGGGAGCCGCTGATCCCCGGGCCCGGAGACGCGGTGCTCCCTCTGCTCGATGCCTGGACGATCCACAAGGCGGCGTACGAGGTCGCCTATGAGCTCAACGCGCGTCCGGATTGGGTGGAGATCCCGCTGCGCGGCATCCTCGAGATCCTCGACACCCCGCCCGCGCCCGGCGCGTAGGAGAAAGGGACCGGCCCAAGATGCCCCTCCAGACCGCCGGGATTCACCAGCACGGAAGCCGGGAGCACCTCCTCACCGAGCACGATCTGTACCTCTTCAACGAGGGGACCCACTTCCGCCTGTACGACCACCTGGGCGCGCACGCGGCGGAGCGCGACGGGGCCGCGGGCGTGGCATTCGCCGTCTGGGCCCCAAACGCCCGGGCGGTCTCGGTCATCGGCGATTTCAACGGCTGGCGGCCCGGGGCCCACGCGCTCCAGGCGCGGGGCAGCTCCGGCGTGTGGGCCGGATTCGTGCCGGGAGCGGGGCGGGGCGCCACGTACCAGTACCACATCGAATCGCACTTCCGCGGGTATGCGGTCAATAAGGCCGACCCCTTCGGCTTCCACCACGAGACCCCGCCGGCGCGCGCCTCGAAGGTGTGGGACCTGGATCACGACTGGTCGGACGGGGAGTGGATGAGCCGGCGCGGCGAGCGGCAGCGCCTCGGCTCGCCGATCTCGATCTACGAGGTCCACCTAGGCTCGTGGATGCGCAAGCCCGACGAGGGGCGCCGGCCGCACAGCTACCGCGAGCTCGCCGAGCTGCTCCCGGGCTACGCGTCCGACCGGGGGTTCACGCACGTCGAGCTGCTCCCGGTCATGGAGCACCCGCTCTACCGCTCGTGGGGCTACCAGACGACGGGGTACTTCGCCCCCACGAGCCGGTTCGGCACGCCGCAGGACTTCATGCACCTCATCGACAAGCTCCACGAGGCGGAGATCGGGGTGATCCTCGACTGGGTGCCCTCGCACTTTCCGTCCGACGAGCACGGGCTCGGGTATTTCGACGGCACGCACCTCTACGAGCACTCCGACCCTCGGCAGGGATTCCACCCCGACTGGAAGAGCCTGATCTTTAACTATGGCCGCAACGAGGTGCGCGCGTTCCTGATCTCGAGCGCCCTGTTCTGGCTCGACAAGTACCACGCCGACGGCCTGCGCGTGGATGCCGTCGCCTCGATGCTGTACCTCGACTACTCCCGCCGCGACGGCGAGTGGATCCCCAACCGCTTCGGCGGGCGCGAGAACCTTGAGGCGATCGACTTCCTGAAGACGCTCAACACCGAGGTGTACCGCTCGTTCCCGGGCGTTCAGACGTTCGCGGAGGAATCCACCGCGTGGCCCCGCGTCAGCCGGCCGGTCTATGAAGGCGGCCTGGGCTTCGGCTTCAAGTGGGACATGGGCTGGATGCACGACACCCTCGCCTACCTCGCTCGCGAGCCGGTGCACCGCAAGCATCACCATCACGAGCTCACGTTCCGCGGCCTGTACATGCACAGCGAGCACTACACCCTCCCGCTGAGCCACGACGAGGTCGTGCATGGCAAGGGCTCGCTCTACACGAAGATGCCGGGCGACGAGTGGCAGAAGCTCGCGAACCTCCGCCTGCTCTACGCGATCCAGTGGACGCAGCCCGGCAAGAAGCTGCTCTTCATGGGGTGCGAGCTCGCGCAGCGCTCCGAGTGGCACGAGGAGCGCGAGCTGGAGTGGTGGCTGCTCGACCAGCCCGGCCACCGCGGCATCCAGCGGCTCGTCGATCGGCTCAACAGGCTCTACCGGGGCCAGCCGGCGCTCCACGAGCTCGAGTCCTCCCCGGACGGCTTCGCCTGGCTGGAGGCCGACGACGCCCAGCGGGGCGTGCTCGCATACCTCCGGCGCTCGGGCCGACCGGAGGACACGCTCCTCTGCGTGCTCCACACCACGCCGCTGGCGCGCGAGGACATCCTCATCGGGGCGCCGTACCCTGGCGCCTGGGTCGAGGTTCTCAACACCGACGCGCCGGAGTTCGGCGGGTCGGGGGTGGGCAACCCGGGGGGCGTCAAGAGCCGGCCGCTCGTTCGCCACGGCCAACCGCATCTGCTCCGCCTGCGGGTGCCCCCGCTGGGCGCGCTCGTGCTGAAGCGAGTGCCGAGCACCGCGCCGGGGGGAGCGCTTCGCGCCTGAGCGCCGCCCGGCATGCTCACTCGCGCGAGGCCATCTCCACGTTCTGCGCGTCGCGCCGGGGCTTGCGGTCGCGGAGGGCGAGCACGTACGCCGCGAGCGCGTCGAGCTCCGGGTCGGAGATGCGCTGTTCATCGAACGCCGGCATCGCGCCCAGGCCGTTGCGCACCTGGAACTTGATCAGCCAGGCCGGCAGCGGCTTGTCATTGATCGCCGGTCCCAGGCCCCTCATGCCGCCGGGATGGCACTGGTGGCAGTGGCGCATGAACACTTCCCCACCCACGCGCTCGGCCTCCGTGTGCGCGTCGAACGCCGCCGCGACCGGCTCGCCCCGGCGCTGCGACATGCACGAGGCGGCGCACAGCGCGAGGATCGCCGCCAGGCTCAGCCCTATGCGGACCTGGATCACGGCGTTTCTCCCCGCGTGATGCGCCAGAGTACGCCCGTTCCTTCGCGCGGCGAATGGCCTTGCTCGCTGGAGGTCAGGATCCCAAAATCGACGACGTACAACGCCTCGCCGCCCGGCGAGAAGCGCACCGCGACCGGGCGCTCCAGCCCGCCGCCCCCGACCTTCGACGCGGGGCCCTGCCCCGACCGGTTCACGGCGAACTCCTCGACGACCCCCGACGCGGGTTCGACCCGCACCACCTTGAAACCGACCGGGCCCATCACCTTCCCCACCGGCGGCGACATGTCCCCGAACTGCGCCACGAACGCCTCCCCGCGATGGCCGAAGGCGTCGCTGGTCGAGAAGTCGAGCCCGTTCGCCGAGGCGTGGACGCCGAACACCGCCGCGGGGGCGGGCGGCGTGCCCGGATGCTCGGCGAGGAGGAACCCGGGCTGCGGCTCCCCGCCCCTGGGCGCGTAGCGGTCCGGGTCCGTCAGCGCCTGGTCGGCGTGGAAATCCGGCCAGCCATACCACGCCGGAGGTCCTGCGACATCCACCTCCCAGAGCACGTCCCCCGTGCCCCACACGGGCCGGCTGCCGCGCTCGTCGTAGCTGTTCTCCGTCACGAAGAGCCGTCCGGCCTCATCGAACGCCAGACCGAACGGGTTGCGCAGCCCCCACGCGACGACCTCGAGCCCGCTCCCCGAGGGCGCCACCCGCAGCACCGCGCCCGTGCACCGCTTGTTCCCGCGGATCACCTGGCCAGGCTCGCTCGGCGTGCCGTAGGGCAGGAACGCGCCGGTGGTCACATCGCTCCCGGAGCCGCCGATCGCGTCGGGGCCCGTGAAGTTGCGGCCCGCCAGCGTGACATCGAAGGCGGGCACGTCATGGAACTCGGGGTGGCGCGCGAGCCACCCGAAGTCCGCGTTGTCCTTGCCGACCACTCCCGCGTTCGTCGCTGTCCCCTGGCCGAAGTAGATGAACCCGTCGGGCCCGATCGCCGGCCCGTTGGTGTGGTGGTCGCCGAGACTCGGCAGGCCGTCCACGACGACTTGCACCCTGCCCTCGGGGCCGACCCGGAGAATGCGCCCGCCCTCCTTCTGCCCACCCTCGGCGATGTAGAACGCGCCCTCGTGGAACGCCAGCCCGTTCCAGGGGCCGTTCTCGCCGGTGGCAAGCTCGGTCAAAGAGCCATCCGTTTCCAGGCGCAGCAACCTCGCCGTGGTCCATACCTCGCCGTAGGAGTAGCCGGATTCGACGACGTGGGGCACACCCGCGTCGTCGAACGCGACGCCGGTCGGGAATGTCAGGCCGGTCGCGACGGCGTCGATGCGGTATCCCGCGGGCAGCGCGACGTCCGCAGGATTCACCTCGCGCGCGCCGGGCTCCCGCGTCTGGCCGCCACCCTCGCTGGAGTGGAGCGCATAGCAGCCCGGCAGCACCAAGCATGCGCACAGGACGACGGAGCGACAGGCAGGGGTCATGCCGCCAGCATGGCCAGCGCGCATGAAGGGGCCGTGAAGAGCGGGTGAATGGGCGCGCGGGGCCGCTACAAAGCCTCGGCCGGCCGGCGCGAGCGGGGCGCCCAGAGGTCGATCATCACCACGAGCAGCCCGACCGCCACGCCGGCCTGGAACATGAACCCGCCGCCGACGATGCCGTAGACGAACGCTTCGTTGTGCCGCGCGGGGATCCACGAGGCGAGGTCGATCAGCAGCCCCGCTCCGATGAGCACGGAGAGGGCGCCCACGAGCGCGCGGGGCGCGCGGGTCAGCGCCAGCAGGAGCACCGTGAGCGCGCACAGGGCCGCGAGGGAGAGCGAGTGCGCGTGCAGCGAGGCCATCAGCACCTCCTCGCCGACCGGGTTGATCTCGCGCGACACAGCGTTCGCCATCACGTTGTCGAAGTAGCGGAGGGAGAGCTGCGGGTACGCGCCGGGGCCGGTCGCTCCGCTGTCGTGGCAGCGCACGCAACTGCCCCCGATGATCTCCTCGGGCATGTTCTCGCCGAGATCGAAGTTGTCGTAGTCCTCCCGCACGCGATCGCTGCGGAGCCAGGCGATCAGGGCGTCGCGCTGCGCCTGGGGCAGGTCTTCGGGGTGTCCCCGCTCGAGGGCGGTCAGCAGCGGCGACTCCGAGCGGATCCCGTGGTAGTGCGCCCGGATGTCGTCGAGCGAAAACACGCCCCGCTCGTCGCGGTTGGTGTGGTGCGAGCGGAGATAGACCCCCGACACCGCGCTCCCGCCCAGGATCACGAGCGCCAGGAGCGTCAGCCCCAGGCGCACGCCGAAGCCGAAGTCCCGCAGCCTGAGAGTGTTCGTCGTCATGCTCGCTCCGGCGTCAGCCCACGCGAAGATCGCTCTCGGCGATCTGGACTTCTTCTCCCGACGCGACCGCCTCCGCCGCGCGGATCCCCACCACGGTCGAGCGGTACCCCTCCTCGGCGCTGCACGCGACGTCCGCTCCCTCCGTCACGCTCTTCAGGAAGTCGCCCAGCGCGTAGTAGAGCGGCGGGTTGGGCAGACCGACCCCCTCGCGCAGCTTGCCCTGGTTCGCGAGCTTGGTCGCCCCGGCGATGAGCGTGATCCCCTCGTCGTTGTGGAATTGCTGGCGGTTGGCGTACACCTCCCACCCCTGCGTGGGCGCGTCGGCCTCCTTGAACATCCAGGCGTGCGTCTCCGCGAGCTTGATCGCGGCGTTGGTCCCGAATAAGGTCTCGAACCGCCCGCCGTACGAATTCGCCAGCGTGGCGTCGTACATCATCACGGCGCCGTTCTCGTATACGAGCTGACAGGCGATCGTGTCCGCCACCTCGCGTCCGTCGTCGTGCAGCCGGATCGACCCGACGCCCCGCACGGACTTCGGGTACCTCCCGGTGAACCAGTGCACCGTGTCGAACTGGTGCGTCCCCCACTCCCCGGCCAGCCCCAGGGAGACGGCGGGGTCGAGCCGCCAGTTCATCTCCGCCTCGCGCGACGGATCGCTCGCCGGGAACCTCCAGCTCGTCTTGCGATGGTGCTGCGCGTGCACGCCGACGAGGTCGCGCACCGCGTCCGACCGGAAGAACGAGCGGGCCAGCGTGTACACGGGGTTCGACCGCGCGTCCAGCCCCGCCTGGAAGACCTTGCCCGAACCCCGCGCGGCGAGCGCGATCGCCGCGGCATCCTCGACCGTGTGCGCCAGCGGCGCCTCGCAGTACACGTGCGTCCCCGCCGCGATCGCGTCCTCCGCGACCTGCCTATGCACATGGGTGGGCGTCGCGATGCACACCGCGTCGAAGAGCGAGGCTTTCGCGAGCATCGCCTGATGGGATGCGAAGCCCTCCGCCGCCCTCGTCCGGCGCACGCCGGCCTCGAGGCGCTTCGCGTCAACGTCGCAGACCGCCGTCACCTCGACACCCTCGAACTTGGCGAGCTCTCCGAGGATGTCGCGCCCCTGCCGCCCCAGCCCGATCACGCCGATCCGCGCCGGCGCGCGCGAGAAATCGAACGCCGCCACCGCGCTCGGCAGCAGCGTCATGCCCATCGCCGCCGCGGCCGCCTGACCCATGAACGTCCGCCGATCCGTCGTCGTCACGCATCACACTCCACTCTGCGGGCGCGCGGCCGCGCGGAAGAAGGTGCTTCTCATCGAGGAGCTTACGACCCATGCGCTCCCGGTGCGCACGGCCGAGCCGAGCTCGGGGGGCATCGTATCGGGACGGCGGCCGAGAACAACCAGGGCCGTGCTCCAGGCGTCGGCGAGGGCGCCCGACCGCCCGATCGCGACCGCCTCGTCCGCCTCCGACGCGGGGGCACCGGTTCGCGGATCCATGATGTGCCCCGCGCCCGATGCGCTCACCCGCCCGGAGGGCGCCGAGACCGAGACGGCGACGTCTCGCAGCACCAACTGCGCGGCGGCGGGCCCGGCGTGGCCGCCGAGCCCGACCCGCCACCCATCGCACTCCGGCGGCGCCCCGATCGCCACGATGCTGCTCGTCCCGCCGTGCAGGAGCGCCGCGCGCAGGCCGACGCCGCGCACGATCTCCGCCGCGCGGTCGAGCGCGTAGCCCTTCGCGACCGCCCCGAGGTCGAGGGCGACCGAGGGGTGGGCGAACCGCACGGTCATCGCGCGGTCATCGAGCACAACGCTCTCGAAGCCGCCGCCCGCGCCCAAGTCCGACGCGTGCGGCTGGTCACGGTGGCCCCACCTGCGCATGAGGGCGCCGACCGCCGGGTCGAATGCACCGCCGGAGCTCTCCCACACGCCGCGGCAGAGCGTGAGCAGGTCGAAGAGGTCCTGATCCACCGGAACGGCCCGCGACGCCGCCTCGGCGTTCACCCGGCTCAGCAGGCTCCCCGGCTCGAAGACGCTGAGCCTGCGGTGCTCCTCGCGCACCGCCTCCAGCGCCGCCTCCCCGGCGCTGCGCAGGAGCGGCTGACCTTCGCCCGAGAGCACGAGCTCGAAGCGCGTGCCCATCGCCTCGGCGGCCAGGCGGAGGATCATGCCCGCGGCCCTGTCCCTCTCGGTCCGGACCGCGCGGGGAGACGCCGCCGTTCCTGCGAGGCCGAAACGGCCCCGGCGCGGAAGGCCTGTCCGAGCGCGCGGAGAGCCGTTCGCCGCTCCATCGCTGAAGCTCTCCTGTCCTTCTCCGCGACGCTCCGCGCGCCGGTGACGGGATATCCCGGCCGCGGATCGGGCCGGCGGGGTTACAGCTTGCGCACGGACATCGACTCGGCGTCGAACTCGAACGCCCCGCCCTCCCACATTGAGCGGGTGGCCAGGTCCACGATCACGAGGACCTTGGTGGCGTGGTCCACGTTGCTGATCGCGGGCTCGCGCGAGCGGATCGACTGGAAGAAGTTGGATCGCAGCTTCTCCTGGTCGTTGCCGATGTCCGGGCACTCGATCCGCTCCTGCTCCACCTCCTCGACATACGGCTGCGTGGGGCGCAGCTCGCAGTGGCGGCTGTTCAGGTAGATGTTGCCCTTGTGGCCGCGGATGAGGTTCTCCAGTCCGACCTCGTTGCACGTGGAGCCGGCGACGATCATCGTGTGCTCGCCCTGGAACTGGGCGTTGAGGTTGACCTGGTCGTGGTTCTCCATGTCCTTGTCCACGTAGTGCCCGCCCGAGGCGACGACGCGCGTCGGCCAGCCGACCTCCTTCTCGAGCGCCATCAGGAGCGGCGTGACCTCGTGCACGAGCAAGTCGCCGATGATGCCCGTGGAGAAGTCCTTGTAGCGGCGCCAGCGCGCGTAGACCTTGGGATCCCAGTCGCGGTAGGGCATGTGCCCGAGCCAGCCCTTCCAGTCGACGTTCTCCCCCGGCTTCCAGCGATCGTCGAGCGCGTAGTAGTTCCACTCGCCGTCGGGCGTGTTGCGGCAGTAGCTCGTCTGGCTGAAGGTGGGCTTGCCGATACGGCCCTCGTTGATCAGCTTGCGCGCCTCGATGTACTTCGGAAGCATCATCTTCTGCGTGCCGACCTGGAAAATCCGGTCCGGGTTCGCCCTCACCACCTCGCGCAGGTGCAGCGCCTGCTCGAGATTGAGCGTCATCGGCTTCTCGCAGTACACGTCCTTGCCCGCCATGAGCGCGTCCTCGGCGTGCTTGGCGTGCCAGTGCTCCGGGCTCGCCACGAGCACGCAGTGGATGTCCTCGCGCGCCAGCAGCTCGCGGTAGTCGGTGTACTGCGACACCTCACCGCCCTGCATCTCGTTCACTTCCTTCGCGCAGTCGCCCATCCGCACCTGGTTCACGTCGGCGAGGGCCACGATCTGGACGTCCTCCTCGCCGCGCTGAGCCTGCCGGATCGTGCTGCG
>DASRXL010000133.1:0-23150 GCA_035654175.1 Phycisphaerales bacterium | reverse complement strand
GCTCTCGGAGGTCAAGGTCGGCGACATGGTCCGCGTGCGCCCCGGCGAGAACCTCCCCGTCGACGGCGTCGTCGTCAGCGGGCGCACGACCATCAACCAGGCCTCCCTGACAGGCGAGGCGGCCCCCGTCGAGGTGCAGGAGGGAGACGAGGTCTACGCCGGCACGACAAACCTGACCGGTCCGCTCGACATGCGGGCGATGCTCGTCGGCGAGGACACGACGATCGGCAAGGTGAGCCAGCTCATCCGCGAGGCGGAAGAGACCCGCTCGCCCCGCCAGGCGCTGATCGAGCAGGTCGCCCGCTTCTTCGTGCCCGTGGCGCTCTCGGTGGCCGGTGTCGTCTGGTTCGTCATGAGCCAGAACGCGGAGATGCAGGACGAGGCGACGCTCACGGCGATTACGGTGCTGATCGTCTGCTGCCCGGCGTCGCTCCTGCTCTCGAGCCCGAGCGCGACGGTCGCGGCGTTCGCCTCGGCGGCCCGCCTGGGCATCATGATCAAGGAAGTGAACTATCTCGAGTCCGCCGCCACGGTGGACGCGGTCGTCATGGACAAGACGGGCACGATCACCACCGGCCGGTTCGAGGTCTCGCGCCTGGCGCCCGCGCCCGGTGTGGACGGGGCCGAGCTGCTCCGGGCGGCGTCCAACGGCGAGCAGCACTCCAACCACCCGCTCGCCCAGTCGATCCTCCGCACCGCCCGCCAGGCGAAGATCGAGCCGGACGGGACCAACGCCTATGAGGAGATCCACGGGCGGGGCGTGCGGGCGCGGACGAGCCTCGGCGAGCTGTGCGTCGGCCGGGCGAGCTGGATCCGGGAGATCGCGCCCCACACCGCGCCAGAGATCGCCGCGGTCGAGCAGAAGATCGAGGGCATGACCGGCGTGCACGTCCTCCGCGAAGGGAAGTACCTCGGCGCCGTGGGTCTGGAGGACAAGGTCAAGCCGGGCATGGCGGGAGTGATCACAACGCTGCGTGAGCTCGGCGTGCGCACTATCGCTATCTTCACCGGCGACCGCCTCAGCGTCGCCAAGCGGGTCGGGCAGGCCGTCGGCGTGGACGCCATCGAGGCCGAGTGCCTGCCCGAAGAGAAGCACGAGCAGATCCGCCAGCTCGTCGGCCAGGGCTACCGCACGATGATGGTCGGCGACGGCATCAACGACGGGCCCTCGCTCGCCGCGGCGGACGTGGGCGTCGCGATGGGGCTCTCGGGCTCGGACATCGCGACCAACTCGGCGGGCATCGCGCTGATGACCGACGACCTCAACCGCATCCCGTTCCTGATCAGGCTGGCGCGGAAGACGCGGGTGATCATCGGGCAGAACATCGCGGCGTCGATCGTGATCGTGCTGATCGGCCTGATCATCGCGGCGACGGGCATGCTCGAGGTGTGGGAGGCGGGCCTCTACCACTTCGCGGGCGAGATCTTCGTGCTGGCCAACAGCTTCCGGCTCTTCCGCTTCGGCGAGAACTTCACCGAGGCCGAGGAGCAGGGGCAGCGCCCGCAGCTGGTCCGGCGCGAGGCGAGCATCCGCGGGCTGAGCACGCAGGGGGCGTGAGACCGGAGTGCTGAGTGCTGAGTGCTGAGTGCTGAGTGCCGTCCCGGGCCGGGGGCGGTAGACTGTCGGCATGAGCATCCGGATAACCTACTTCGGTCACTCGGCGTTCGCGCTCGAGCACGGGCAGACGCGCGTGCTGATCGATCCCTTCATCACGGGCAACCCGCTCGCCGAGGGGGCGGGGATCAAGGCCGGATCCCAGGACGCGACCGCGGTCGTGCTCACCCACGGCCATGAGGACCACGTGGGCGACACGGTGCCGATCGCCAAGCGCACCGGCGCGACCGTCTTCTGCTCGTGGGAGCTGCACGAGTACCTGCACGGGCAAGGCGTGAAGAGCACGGAGCCTGGCAACCCCGGCGGCAAGATCGCCGCGCCGTGGGGGTGGGTGGCGTTCACGCAGGCCTTCCACTCCTCATCGCTCGCCGGGCGGTATCTGGGGCAGCCGATGGGCGTGGTCGTTCGGCTTGCCGACAAGACCATCTACCACTGCGGCGACACCGGGCTGTTCGGTGACATGCGGCTGCTTGGAGAGATCTACAAGCCGGATGCCGCCATGATCCCGGTCGGCGACCGCTTCACGATGGGTCCGGAGCTCGCGACTCGGGCAGCCGAATTCATCGGGGCGCCGATCGCGATCCCAATCCACTACAAGACATTCGGCCTGCTGCGCCAGGACGCCGCGGGGTTTGCGCCCAAGGGGGTGCGGGTCAAGGAATTGGGTGCGGGCGAGACGTTCACGCTGGAGTAACGCTTGGAGCCGCGGATGTGCCCATGCGGCCGTAGTAAGCTGGCGCCATGCCGCACCGGATCTTCAGATGGACGGTGGTCGGGCTCGCATTGAGCACCGCAATCCAAGTTGGAATTGTGCTGGTGCCGCAGGAATGGGTGCACGCGGTGATGGGGACACCTCGGGGCGTGCGGGCCGCGCGGACCCAAGAGGTGCTCGCACCAAACGGGATCTCGCTGGTCGACGTCTTCGACTTTGGGCCGGCAGGGACCATCGTGTATCTGGACTGGGACCGCTCTCGCGGCGACTACCGACTCATGCATCCAGAGCGATCGCGCGAGCTCACGCCGGTGGCCGAGAGCATACTGCCACGATGGTCTGCGTTGCCGCGGGGAGAACTGCCGGCGGACGCCACAGCTACCGATCCAAGCTGGCTCGGCTTCCATCTCGAGGAGCGCGAGGAGGGTTGGCCGATGCGGTGCATCCGCGGCGAGAAACGCATGACCCGCGTCCGCTCAGACGGGCCGCCCGGCTGGGCCGCCGTGACATCACGAGTGGGGTACATCGGGCTGCAGAACGGCATCTGGATTCCGTGTCAGCCGCTTTGGACCGGGCTCGCGTTGGACGTCGTCCTGCTCGCGACACCGTGGGTCATGGCGCAGTGGCTTTGGGCGCGGGGCACGGCCGCCCGACGGCGGGGGCGGGGGCAGTGCGAGGGCTGCGGCTACGACCTGGCCAGTATTGTGAACGTGTGCCCCGAGTGCGGGGGGCACGGGCGCCGTGCATGAGCCCTGTGTGGGACAGGTGTCACGACCGGTGCATCCTGAGGCTCGCCGGCCGCGTACAGCCGAGGCGGCGTACACAGGAGGCTGCGTGGCGCACGACCGGATCCTTTTCGATTCACCCCTCGTCCGCATCGGGCACTTCACCTGCGCGCCGTCGCGCCCGGAGTGGTCGGTCGAGAACGTCATCAGCGGGACGCTCGTCGTCTTCCCGAGCGTCCCGGTCATGATCCACCAGGCCGGGCGGGAGCCGGTGGTCGCCGATCGCAACCTCGTGATGTACTACAACGAAGGGCAGCCGTACCGGAGGGGGCTGCTCCACGAGCGGGGGGACGACGCGGTGTGGATCGCGTTCAAGGGCGATCTCGCGGCGGCGGTGCTCGCCGAGATTCGCCCCGCGGCTATGGAGACGCCCGAAGCGCCTTTCGATCGCTCGCACGGGCCGAGCCCGGCGCGGAGCTTCCTGCGGCTGCGGGCGCTGGTGCGCATGCTCGGGTATGGCGATTGCACTTCGGCGATCGGCGCGGAGGAGGCGGTCGTATCCCTCGCACGCGGCCTCTTCGATGCTGACGCGCGGGCGCGCAGCGAGCGGCGGATGCGAAGCCGGCCGGAGACGGATCGCTCGCGGCGCGAGACAACCGAGCAGATCAAGCGGCTCTTGACGGCGGAACCGGGCCGCGGGTGGACGCTCGCGGACGTGGTCGGCGCGCTGTGCATCTCGCCCGCCCATCTCTGCCGCACGTTCAAGCAGGAGACGGGGATGAGCATCCATCAATACCTGCTGCAGCTGCGGCTGCGCGAGGCCGCGGCGGCGGTGCTCGAGGGTGAGCGAGATCTGACTGCTTTGGCGATCCGCCTGGGCTACAGCACCCACAGCCATTTCACGGAGGCGTTCCGGCGAGCATTCGGCGTGCCGCCCAGCCGGCTGCGGGACGCCGCGCAGATCCGGCGACTGGCGACGGCGCGGGCGGGCTGATTCGTGCGCCGGAATAGCAGGATTTCGACAGTCTCGCGCGCGAGGCGCCCGTATGTTCGGTCCGTCCGGCCGCGCCACGGCCGGTGAAGGAGGACCGCATGCGTTCCTTGCGTTGCGCGGCCGTTCTGGCTGCATCAATGTCCGTCTCGTGCTTCGCCCAATTCCTCGAGCCGGACGCGGTTGCGCTCCACATCCTCGACGGCGAGGGCGGCGGCTTCGGCTGGGCGGTCAGCCCGCTTGCCGACATAGACGGGGACGGGGCGGGCGAGCTGATCACGAGCGCGCCCAACCTGGCGACGGCGAACGGCACTCGGTCCGGGCGGCTGTATATCTACTCCGGCCGGTCGGGCGTGCTGCTGCACGCCTTGGACGGGCCGGCGGCGAACGCCAACCTGGGCTTCTCGATGGCCGACGCCGGGGACGTGGACGCCGACGGCGTGCACGACATCCTCGCCGGGGCCAAGGGAGACCAGGGCGGCACGTCGGCGGGCAACGCGCTGGTCTATTCCGGCGCGAGCGGGGCTGTGCTGCTGGCGGTCACGGGCGAGGAGGTGAGCGAAGGCTTCGGCCACGCGGTCGCCGGGATCGGCGACATCGACGGTGACGGCGCGGGCGACTTCGTCGTGGGCGCGCCCGGGACCGACGGAGACCTCGGGAACAACGCTGGGCGTGCGTACGTGCTGTCCGGAGTGGCGGGCACGCCGATCCGCGTGCACACGGGCGCGGAGGCCATGGATCAGCTCGGGAGCGGCGCGGCCGGGATCGGCGATGTCGACGGCGACGGCGTGCTGGACTATGCGGTGAGCGCCAAGCGCGGCGGGCCGGCCGACCGGGGCTCGTGCCTGGTCTACTCCGGCGCGGATGGCGGGCTGATCCACGAGCTGCTCGCCGAGAGCACCGGCGCGTCGTTCGGCGAGTTCTTCGTCGGCGGCGTAGGCGACTTCGACCGGGACGGCACGCCCGATATCTACGTGGGCGACTACGCCGACGGCCGCGCGTATGTCTTCTCCGGGGCGGACGGATCGCAGCTCTTCAACCGGGAGGGTGCTCCCGGCGAGGGCCTCGGATGCGGGCGCGGCGCGGGCGACGTGAACGGAGACGGCCATGCCGACCTCGCCGTCGGGGCGTACACGCACGACGCTCCGAACGGCACGGGACGGGTGTACATCTTCAGCGGGTGCGACGGCCGGGTGCTCCGGACCATCACGAGCGATCGGGGCTCGGCGGAGCAACTGGGCTTCGACGCGGTCGGCATGGGCGACGTGGACGGAGACGGCCTCCCCGAGATCATCGGCGCGGCGGGCGGGGGCAACCGGGTCTATGTGGTGCGCGGCAATCCCCATCCGATCCCCGATTTCAACGGCGACGGGGCGGTGGACACGCGGGACGTGATCGACTTCCTGAACGCCTGGGCCCGGGCCGACCCCCGCGCCGATTTCGATCAGGACGGTCTCGTGGATACCCGCGATATCACCGCGTTCCTCAACGCGTGGGTGCGGGGTTGTTGAGAGGGATCGGGATTCTGGGCTGATAGGGCGATGCCCGTTGCTCGACCCGCTCCGGCGCAGTAGCGTGTGTGCTCGGGCCGCGGCCCGGGAGGAGCAGCATGCGCAGCAACCGATATTTCGCCCGCTTTGCCCCGTTTGCCGGTCTCGCCGCGGCGGGCCACGCCGTGGCCCAGGCGGACTTTCCCGCCGTCTTCCTCGTCCACAACGTGAGCGATTCGGTGGTGGCGTATCAGGTCGGCGCGGATGGGCGGCCGGTGCAGGCGGGCTCTCTGGATGTCTCGGACTGGCCGACCGACATTGCGCTCTCCCCGGGCGGCTCGCGCCTCGCGGTCACGCACGCGACGAGCTCCTCAAACGAGATCCTCACCATCATCGCCGTGGGACCCGACGGAGCGCTGACGAAGATGGGCGAGTTCGGGATTCCGGACTCGCCCCTCGCGGCGGACTGGCTGGCGGACGACCTGGTCGCCGTGACCTCCTCGACCTTCGGGGCCAGCAGCTTCCGCGTCTACCGCTACAGCGAGGACCCCGCGCCGAGCCTGACGCTGCTGGATACGGAGAGCCCCGGCGGCTTCGCGACCGCGCTCGAGCCCGACCTGCACGCCGGGCTGCTGTACGTCAACGACTCGGTCAACAACGTCGTGCGGGTGTACGCGATCAACGCCGACGGCACGGTGGACGCGCTCACGCTGAGCGGGAGCGGCGGCTATCCCATCGACATCAAGCTCACGCCCGACAAGCTCAGCCTCTATGGCGGCGGGGGGATCTCGGGCGATGGACACCGTATCGTGGGCTTCGACCTCGACCCGAGCACCGGCGGCATCGGGCCGATGCCGGGCAGCCCCTTCCACAGCCCCGGCCAGTCGCCGGCGTATCTCTGCGCCCCGTCGGGCGGCGACTACCTGATCGTGGGCCACGGCACGGACGCGACGGTGCGGACGTTCGCCATCGATCCCGACGACGGCTCGCTCGAGTACACCGGGTTCACGTTCGACGTCGGCCTGCAGGGCACCATCGGCGACATCGTGGAGCTCAACGGGTTCGTCTTCATCACCGACGAGTCGACCTCGCTCGACGACATCTACGGCCTCTACTCCTTCATCCTCAACGCCGACGGCACCATGACGCAGAACGGCCCGGTCCTCGAGACGCCCGGGACGCGCCCGGAGACCATGGTGGTCTGGAACCCCGCCCCCTCCTGCCCCGCCGATTTCAACGGCGACGGCGAGGTCAACACGCTGGACGTGCTCGCCTTCCTGAACGCGTGGAGCGCCGGGGATCCATCAGGCGATTTCAACGGCGACGGCGAGGTCAACACGCTGGACGTGCTGGCGTTTCTCAACGCCTGGACGGCGGGCTGCTGAGCCGGCAGCGCCGGATGCGGGGCAATGGGCGTCGCGGGTACGCCCAGCGGCGCCACGAGAGCATCGCGCCGCGCTGGGGGCGGACGGCGACTGACGAGCGGCGGCCCGTTCGCGCCAGGCGCCGCCGGAGCACACCCCCACTCTTTGGGGGGATCGGCTCCGCCCGGGCTCGTTTGATAATCGATGCGTGGGGCCAAGGAGTATGGCTATGCGCACCGCACGTCTGCTCGTCGCTCTCGCCGCCGCCACCGCGGCCGCACGCGCCCAGGAGAGGATCTTCGTGGACGCCGACGCGCCCGCCGGGGGCGACGGCACAAGCTGGGCCGCCGCGTTTCAGGACCTGCAGGACGGGCTCCAGGCCGCGGGCGCGGCGGGCGGACCGGCCGAGGTGTGGGTCGCCGAGGGGGTCTACACGCCGGGTCCATCGGGCGATCGGACGCGCGCGTTTGAGATGCTCTCGGGCGTCGCCATCTACGGCGGCTTCGCGGGGACGGAGTCGCAGCTGGGCCAGCGAGACCCGGCGGCGAACGTGACGACCCTCTCCGGAGACCTGCTCGGCAACGACCTCACGGGGTTCCGCAACATCGGCGACAACGCCCTCCAGGTGGTGCGCGCCGAGGGCGTGGACGAGACGGCGGTCCTCGACGGATTTGTGATCAGCGGCGGCAACGCCAACTTCGACCCCGACCTGCTCATGGGCGGCGGCGGGCTTTTCGTGCGCGACGGAAGCCCGCGGGTCGTCGGCTGCACCTTCGAGGGCAATTCGGCCGGGGAGAACCGGCCCAATATCGGGGGGTTCGGCGGCGGCGCGTACGTGCGCTCGGAAGGGTCGGCGCCGGCGCGGCCGCTGTTCTCCGCGTGCGTATTCACGGAGAACCGCGCCGACAGCGGCGGGGCGTTCGGCGTGCTCTCGCAGAGCGAGAGCGCCGTGCACAACGTGCGGTTCTTGGACTGCGAGTTCACCGACAACGCGGCGATCCACCAGACCGGCGGCGCCGTCTTCAGCGCTTCCAGCCCCTTCAACACCGAGACGGAGCAGGCGCTCTCGTTCGAGCGGTGCGGCTTCTTCGGCAATCACGCCTCCTACGCCGGCGCGATCATCGAGCAGAACACGCTGCACTTCTCGCTCCTCGACTGCGTGTTCGCCGGCAACTCGGCCGACGTGTACGCCGGGGCACTCTGGCACATCCACACGGCCCAGGTGGACGTCTTCCCGGCGAGCATCGTGGGCTGCACGTTCGAGGACAACAGCGTGCCGGGCCCCGGCGGCGCGATCCTCCTCAATTCCACGAGCGCGGACATCGTCAACTGCTCGTTCGTGGGCAACGGCGCCACCGGCGGCGCCGGGATCTTCTCCGACGGGTATGTCTTCGGGTGCGGGCGGGAGTTCTCGGTCGTCAACTCCGTGTTCTCCGGCAACACCGCCGGCGTCGGCGGGGGCATGTACATCGCCTGCTCGCCCCAGGCGACGATCGCCAACTGCACGTTCTCGGCGAACAGCTCGGCGCAGGGGGCGGCGGGGATCTTCATCGACGACGCCAACGCCCAGGTCTCGAACTGCGTCCTCTGGGGCAACACCACCGGGGGCTCGCAGCAGGAGAGCGCCCAGTTCCTCCACGCGGGCGGGGGCTTCGTGGCCATCCACTACTCGCTGGTGCAGAACCTCTCCGGCGGGCTCGGCGGCGAGGGCAATATCGGCGGCGACCCCCTGCTGGTCGATCGGGACGGACCGGACGACGAGATCGGCACGAGCGACGACGACGTGCGGCTCGGCGCGGGATCGTCGGCGATCGACGCCGCGGACAATGCGCGTGTCCCCGGGGACCGCGCCGACCTCGACGCCGACGGCGATCTCGCGGAGGCGACCCCGCTCGACCTCGGCCTCGGGCCCCGCTTCCTGGACGACCCGCTGGTCGACGACACCGGCCTCGCCGGAAACGGGCACGCGCAGGTCGTGGACATGGGGGCGTTCGAGGCGGGCGGCGGCTGCGCCCCGGACTTCAACGGCGACGGCGCCGTCAACACGCTTGACGTGCTGGCCTTCCTCAATGCCTGGAACGCGGGCGACGATCGGGCCGACTTCAACGGCGACGGGACGATCGATACCCGGGACGTCCTCTCGTTCCTGAATGCCTGGAATGCCGGCTGCTGAGGTCAGCCGGGGCCCCGAGGGCGGAATCCGCTTGGATCCCCTGCGCTTCTTCCGTGGAGTGCGGGCCCGAGGGCGGAGGCGCTCCGCGCGATGTGATTGCGTTCCTGAACACCTGGAACGGAGGATGCTGGGCGGCGGCGCGCCGCTCCTCGGCCCGCCGCGGAATCCGCCGCCTGGCGGAAGGTTTCGCCGTCTGGCCGCGCCCGGGTGAGCCGAGCCGGTGGGTTCGGGGCTCGCACTCGATCACCCAGACCAGACGTCTGGCACTCCCTTTGCACAGCGAATTCCGCTGCGCGCCGAGATTCCCTCGGCGGAGCACAAAGGAAGTTGCCATGAAGACTCAGACTGTGCGCTCCGGCGCTCTCGCCGCCCTATCGCTCCTCCTGGTCGCCGGCTCCGCCGCGGCCCGCGACGACGCCGACACGATGCACCTCACCGACGAGCCCGGCAACTGGTTCCGCAGTGAAAACACCGGCGGGCCGGTGACCATCATCGACGCCGGCGACGAGGTCGATTTCGAGATCAATAACTGCTGCACCAGCACCCGCCACACGGTGACGCTGCTGGTCAAGCCGGTGGGATCGAACCTCCAGCTCGATCAGGACTCCTCGCAGCGGGGCTCGCTCTCCGCGGAATTCGACGTGCCCGGCGTGTACGTGATCGTCTGCAAGGTGCATCCCTACATGACCGCGGTCGTCGCCGTGCGGGACGCCCAGGGGAACATCCCCGAGGTCTCCGCCGAATCACTGCCCTTCATCGGCCACCTCGGCGCGGCCTCGCTGCCCGCCGAGACGGTGCTCTCGGTGATGACCACGGTCGCGCCGTCCGACGCCGACAAGCTGGCCAAGTGGGACATCCTGGGACCCGCCGACGAGTTCCGCCCCGGGATCCCCGGTGTCGGCGAGGTGTGGATCAGCACCCAGTTCGAGCGGGTCCCCGGCCAGTTCGACGAGAACGACGTGCAGAAGCCCGGCACGATCACCGTGCTCGACGCGGCGACCTTCACCGTGGAGCGCGAGATCAACGGCCTCGACGCCGACGGCATGTGGAACAACCCGCACAACATGTGGGCCGACTTCACCCTCGACACCGTGTACAACAGCAACTGGTTCGGCCAGTGGATCAACAAGATTGACCGCCAGAGCGGCCAGATCCTCGACGGCATCAAGGTCGGCGAGGCCCCCACGCACATCATCACGATCCCGACGCCCGGCTCCCCCCGGCGCGGCATGCTCACGATCCCGCTCAGCGCCGATAACGACCTCGTCTTCGTGCGCGACGGCGCCGACGGGCTGAACATTGAGGACTCCGACGTCACCGGAAGCGGCAAGACGCACCCGCACGGCCACTGGCTCACCTGTGGCCGGGGCGACATGGCCATCGTGCCGAACGTCTTCACCGGCCTCGGCGTGGGCGGATCGATCGGCATCATGGACACCGCCACCGGCAACCTGCTGCGCGAGTTCGCGTACGACGCCGGCGACCCGGACCGGTCGAAGCTCACCATGCCGATCGCCGCGGGTCAGTGCCACGTCGGGTGCCGCTCCAAGGCCTACGTCGCCAACGCGGTCAGCGGGTATGTGACCGTCATCGACATGGACACCCTGGAGATCACCGGCAACATCCCGGTGACCCTGACGCCCGACGGCCAGAGCGGGCTCGACCTGCTGCACACGCTCCAGGTGCCGATTCAGACCCCTGTGAGCCCTGACGAGAAGTGGGTCGCCACCGCGGTGCTCTCGCTCACGACGGTGGACGGCGCCGGCCGCCCCGCGGCCGACTACGTGGCGATCATCGACACCACGCTCGACGAGGTGGTGGCCCTCGTGCCCACCCCGGCCGGCACGCACGGCGTGAACTGGGGCGCCAAGCTCGGCGGCGGGTTCTACGCCTACGTGACGAATCAGCACGCCAACGTGCTCAGCGTGATCGACCCCGATCCCAACGGCGACGGGCACGGCGGCGACGCCGCGGCCGTGGGCCAGATCCTGCTCGCCAACAGCAGCGGCGGCGCGGGCGTGACCGACGGGACGGGCGGTCAGGGCGTCAAGCCCCTCCCGATGACCCACGACGGCTGGATCCAGCCGACCGTGGACCTGGTCGGCACGGGCGAGCTGTCGGCGGAGGTCGAGGGCTGGATCGGCCAGCTGACCGAGCACCAGCGCAACCCGCACCAGCACGGGACCGAGGGCGACTTCAACCAGGACGGCGTGGTCGACACCCGCGACGTGACGGCGTTCCTCAACGCCTGGAACGCGGGCGGCGCCGGGTCGGACTTTAACGAGGACGGCGTCATCGACACCCGCGACGTGATCGCCTTCCTGAACGCGTGGACGCACCGCTGCTGAGAAGCTCGCTGCTCTGCATACCGGGTCGGCGCCCGCAGTGATGAGGCCGGCCCTCATGCCTCTCCCCCTCTGGCGCGGGGCTGTCTGGACGATCCCGACGGGTCGTTCGGGCAGCTCCGCGTCGGCTTTGGGGTGGCGGTCCCGACGGCCGGGCGGTCGAACGACGCGGCTCCGGCGATTCGGGCCCTCCAGACTCCCGGGAATCTCAGTTCGCGCCGCGGGCCGGTGGTGGTATCTTCCATAGAGGGTGCACAAGCCTCGATTGGAGGCGACCGATGAATACCGGCGGCCCGAGGGAGAGCAGTTGCGCGGCGCCGCTCCGCGGCGCATCCGCGCTGATCGCGGTCGCGGGAGTCATCGCCTGCGTCGCCTGCGTCGCACGCGCGCAGTGGACCGTGACGAAGCTCAACGCCGACGGCGAGTACGCCTTCGTTCGCGACGTCTTCGCCGGCCAGCAGGTGGGGCAGACCGCGCCCTTCGGGCAGTACCACGCCAGCGTGTGGAGCGGGACGCCGCAATCGCTGGTCGACCTGCACCCCGCTTGGGCGGTCCAGTCGTTCGCGGCGGACGTGTTCGCCGGCCAGCAGGTTGGGTACGTGCGCGTGGGCTCCGACGAGTTGGCGGGCTATTGGCGCGGAACCGCCGACTCGTGGGTGAGCCTGCACCCCGCGGGGGCGACGCACTCCTACGCCTCGGGTGTGTGGGAAGGGCGGCAGGTCGGCAGCGTGCTTATCGACGGTGAGCGCCACGCCAGCCTCTGGAATGGCGACGCGCGCTCGTGGGTGGACCTGCACCCGGCGGGCGCGACCCGGTCCGGGGCGGGCGCGATCCACGAGGGGCAACAGGTCGGGAGCGCCATGATCGACGGCTCGGAGCATGCCAGCCTGTGGGCCGGGAGCGCTGCGTCGTGGGTGGACCTCCATCCGCCCGGCGCGGTCATGTCCTTCGCGCACGGTGTCTACGGCGGGCAGCAGGTCGGGAGCGCCGAATTCGGCTGGTTGAACCACGCCATCCTGTGGAGGGGCACGCCCGAATCCCTCGTCGACCTGAACCCCTCCTTCGCCGACTACTCGGTGGCGTGGGACGTGCACGACGGCTGGCAGGCCGGGGTTTCGACGGTGATCGTCAACGCCGAGTTCGACGAGCACCGGGCCGGCGTGTGGCACGGCAGCGCGGAGTCGTGGGAGGAGCTCCCAAACCCCTTCGACGGCGCCCTGGTCGCGAGCCGCGCCTTTGGCATATGGTCCGATGGAGAGACGCTATACGTCGTGGGATCGGCCTGGAGCTTTCCGCCCGAACGCTCCGCGGCGCTCCTGTGGTCGCGCCCCATCGGCTGCCGCGCCGATTTCAACGGCGACGGGTCGATCGACACGCGGGACGCGGTGGCCTTTCTCAACGCGTGGGCCGCGGGCGACGCTCGCGCCGATTTCAACGACGACGGGATGATCGATTCGCGCGACGTGACGGCGTTTCTGAACGCGTGGAATGCCGGGTGCTGACAGGGCTTCTCCGGAGCGCGAGCGGGCCAGCGGGTGGCTCGGCGCGGCCGACGCCCCGGGGCGGGCGCACTATGCTGGCCCGATGCGTCTCACGTTCCTCGGCACCGGGACCAGCTCGGGCGTTCCCGCGATCGGTTGCTCGTGCGCAGTGTGCCGGTCGAGTGATCCCCGCGACGCGCGGCTGCGGACCAGCGCCTGCCTGGACTTCATCGACCCCTCGGGCCAGCCTCGCACGATCCTGCTCGACGCCGGGCCGGACCTGCGCCAGCAGGCGTTGCGGCACGGCATGGAGCGGGCGGACGCGATCCTGCTCACGCACAACCACGTGGACCACGTGTGGGGACTGGACGAGGTGCGGCGCTTCAACGTGCTGATGGACGCGCCCATCGACGTGTACGCCGACGCGCGCACGTTCGAGGCGGTGCGCCGCGTCTACCAGCACATCTTCGAGAAGCAGGGCAACGTGCAGAGGTCGTTCGTCGCGGCCCTGATCCCGAGGTTCGTCGAGCCCGGGCGCCCGTTCGAGCTGCACGGCGTGCGGGTGACGCCGTTCGCGCTCCTGCACGGGAGGCTGCCGGTGCTGGGGTACAGGTTCGACGCCGCGCACGACGGCCTGAGCGCGCCCTTCCTGCCCCTGGCCTACTGCACGGATGTCTCGGGCATCCCGCCCGAGACATGGGGAGCGCTCCGCGGCCTTAAGACCCTCGTGCTCGATGCGCTCCGCCACCGGCACCACCCGACGCACTTCACGGTGGGCCAGGCCGTGGGCGTCGCCCACGAGGTCGGCGCCGATCGCACCTACTTCGTGCACATGAGCCACGACCTGCCGCACGAAGAGACCGACGCCGCCCTGCCCGAGGGCATGGCGCTGGCGTGGGACGGGCTCGTCCTGCGGTAGGCTCGCCGTCCGCGGGAGCTCACGGGGGCGTCCCGGGCCGAGGCTCCACACCGGGCGCGAACGGGTTGGTCCGCGCCGCGCGCCGGCGGCAGCGGCGATCCGACCCCGCGCTGAAGGCAATCCAGGTCGGCGCGGCCACGGTGGAGAGAAGGACCGCGGACTGAAAGATCGCCTCGTCGCCGCTCTCGCCCGCCACCCACGAGACGAGGCCGAGGATCGCCGCGCCCACGGCCGAGGTCAGCATCGCCCACGCGGCCGCCCGCCGGGCGGTCCGCGTATCTACTCTGCGCCGGCAGCATCGGAACATCACTCGCCTCCTCTAATGAACTCGGGCCGGCGACGCTCGGACCATCTCATGCGCCGCGGTACCGGCGGGCGGACCACACCCATCCGGCGCAGTAGGTGATCAGCATCACGGGCCAGAGCGTCGTCCATCGCTCCGGGCCGAGCACTCCGGCCTGCTGGAGCTGGCCGTACCCCACGAGCACCAGGCCGAGCACACCGAACGCGATCGCCAGCGCCTCGGCCTGGATCCGCCGCTCGAGCTCGTCCATGCGGGAGATCGCCCGCACACCGAACCACAGGATGCCCGCCAGCGCCGGGAGGGGCGCGAGCGCCAGGACGATCCGCAGCGATCGCGCCGCGTCGGGGGCCCACCGCATCGCGAAGCTGCCGCCGAAGGCCAGCAGCGCCGCGCCGATGAAGCATGCGACGACGCCGTTCGCCGCCGGGCGCCACGCCTCCGCCGCCCTCTCCCTCGCGCCGTCCGAACCCTCGTGAGCCGTCATGCAGCACCTCCGTTCTCACCATTGCCGTGCGTTCGGTCGTCGAAGATCCGCTCGATGGGCTGGCCGAACAGCCGCGCGATCTTGAACGCCAGCGGCAGGCTCGGGTCGTACTTGCCCGTCTCGACGGCGTTCACGGTTTGGCGCGAGACGCCGAGCCGCTCGGCGAGCTCCGCCTGAGACCAGTCCCGCTCGGCCCGCAGCACTTTGAGCCGGTTCTCCATCGCGCCCTCTCAGCAGTAGCGCCGCAGCGCTCGCCAGTAACCGACCGCGTAGATCGCCACCATCGCGGGCCACGCCACGGAGACCTCGACCAGAGGGAGCAGCTCGGCCTGCTGCAGCTGTCCCCAGGCGATCAGGAGCAGGATGGAGACGATCACCGTGGTCGCGAGCGCCTCGAACTGCACGCGCACGGCGAGCTCGTCCATGTGGCGGTTCACTCGGGCCAAGGCCGCGAACATCCCGGCGAAGGGGATCACCGGGGAGAGCGCTACCGCCCCTTTGAGCCACGCGGGCCATTCCGGTTGGCCCTTCAGGAGGAGGGCGACCGCGATCGTCGCTCCGGCCGCCAGGGCCGAGAGACCGAGCGCCGCGCCGACCAGGCGCCGAACCGCCCGCTGGCCTTCCGGCGTCCCGGCCCGCAACCCGCACGTGACATTCCAGCCCATGGAGCACCTCCGTGACAACTGTAAAGCTTGCTCGACTCCATGTCAAGTTTGTTTGATAAAATGACAATACAGCACGACACGAGGCCTTTGTCCGTCACCACATACCATGGCATGAATGGATCCGGACGATCACGTCTGTCTCTGCTTCCGGGTGTCGCTGCGGAAGATCCGGGCGTATCTCCGGCGGGAAGACCCGCCCGTCGCGTCCCTGATCTCCGAGTGTCTGGGGGCGGGGACCGGGTGTCAGTGGTGCGTGCCCTTCCTGAAGCACCTTCACGCGCAGCACCAGCGGGGCGAAGAGCCGGACCTCAAGATCTCGCCGCAGCGGTACAGCGAGGCCCGGGCGAGCTACCGCGCCTCGGGGGAGCGGGACGCGCACGTGGTGCGTGAGGTGACGGCGGAGTCCCCGGGAACAGCAACGCCCGGGTCGGCGGACCCGGGCGCTGCGGACGAGATGGAACCCGGGGCCTGAAGGCCGCGCCGGTCATTCGGGGTCGAGGGTACGGAGGGCGAGGCCGTGCTCGGCGAGGCGCTCCTTGACCTCGGTGAGGGAGGTTGCGCCGAAGTTCTTGACGCCCATCAGCTCGGCCTCGGTATGGCTGGCGAGGTCGCCGAGGGTCTGGATGTTGAGCAGCTGGAGCGCGCGGCGGGCGCGGACGGAGAGGTTCAGGTCGCTCACCGGCTTGCCGAGAACGACCTCCTTGCCGGTGCCCTTGAGCTGCTCCATGATCGCACGGCGGGCCGCCCGGTGGGCGTCCTCGAGCCCCTGCCCAAGGCGGAGGCCCTTCATCGCCAGCATCCGCTTGATCTCGGTGAGGCTCGACTCCCCGAAATTCTTGTAGCTCATCAGCTCCGCCTCGGTGATGCGGAGCAGGTCGCCGAGCGTGCGGATGTTCATCTTCTTCAGGCACGTGCGCGCCCGCACCGAGAGCTCGAAGTCGGTGACGGGGGTGTCGAGCAGGGCCTTGCGCTTGAAGATGTCCCGGTCCTGCTCCTCCTCGATCACCATGTCGCGGCTGGCCTGCACGTCCTTCATAAAGAGGCGTGCGCGCGTATGGTTCGGGTTGGTCTCCAGGATCTGGCGGAGGCATCGCTCGGCGCGGATGTACTGCCCCTGGTCCTCGTAGAGCACGGCGAGATTCATCAGGGCGTTGATCGGCGCCGGACGGAACTCGCAGACCCGCTCGTAGACCTCGATCGCCTCGTCGTCTTGGCCGGTCAGGTCGAGCAGGAACGCCAGGCGGAACATCACCGACGGGTTGGTCGGGTCCGCGGCGACGGCCTTGCGGTACTCGGCGAGCGCGGTCTCCCGGTCGCCGGCGTCCTCGGCCGCCCGGCCCGCGTCGGAGTGCCGTCGGGCCGCCTCGGCGTCGCGCCGAACCGACTCCAGACCGATCATCATGTCCATCGGGTCGCTCGTCATGTGGTCTCCTGGGCCCGGACAGGGCCGATCCGCGGATGCGCGGGCTCAACGATAGAACCCCGGCCGGCGATGCTCCAGCCCGGGGCTCAGGCCTCCCCGGGCATGCCGGGGGCGAGAGCCTCGGTCGGGGCGGGCAGGTCGTCGAAGTCGTCCCGCTCCCTCGCCCCGGCGGACCTGCCGAGGACGTCGATCGTCTTCCAGCGCCCGCGCAGGAAGCGCCCCAGGAAGAGGATGCCCAGGAGCACGATGTACGAGCTGGCCCCGATCCACGGCCCGATCGACCCAAGCTGCGGGGCGAACCTCAGCAGCGCGAGCCCCACCACCACGATGCACGTCCACGAGGTGATCACGGTCGCCACGCCGGGCCACACCGTGTCGCCGGCGCCGCGCAGGGCGGCGCTCGTCGTGATCGCGATGGCGTCAAACAGCTGGAAGACGGCCGCGGCGATCATCACCGATGACGCGACCGCGACCAGAGCCGCGGCCTGCTCGGCGGCCAGCTCATCGGGCACGAACACACCGACCAATTGCTCCCTGAAGAGCACGAACGCCAGGGCGCACGTCCCCATGTAGGCCATGGTGAGACCCATGCCCAGCCACGCCCGCTTCGCGGCGAGGTCCGGCCGACCCATGCCCATGCACTTGCCCACGAGGGCCGTGACCGCGATCGATATCCCGATCGCGGGCATGAAGGAGAGGTGCATGTATCGCAGCGCGATCCAGCCGGCGGTATTCGCGGTGGTCTTCGCGCCCTCCACCGCCAGCCCGAGCTGCTCGGCCGGCAGCCCGAGCAGCCTCGCCTTGGCCGCCCCGCCGGCGGGGAGCATGTAGGCCATGAGGAAGCTCCAGCAGAGCATCTCGTTGATGAACATGAGCCCGGCGGGCCAGCCGAGGCGGACGACGTCGCGCACGTGACTCGGCGAGAAGCGCCACGCGGCCCGCGTCCGGTACCGCGCGTTCATGCGTGGCCCCAGGAAGACGGCGATCGGGATGACCAGCTCGAGCGCCGATCCCACGACGGTCGCGAGCGCCGCGCCGGCCACTCCCATCGGGGCGAGGTCGATCGCCAGGGCCAGGTCTCGGATCCGTCCGCTGAAGGGGACCCAGCCCGGGGGGCCGTCGGTCCCATAGATCAGAAGTGCGTTGAGAGAGATGTTGACGACGTTCGCCGCGAGCGCGGACGCCATCACCACGACGGGCCTGTGGAGGCCGTAGAAGTAGTGCGAGATGCCGCGGGCGGCGAGCACGAAGAACGCCCCCATGATGTTGATCTGGGCGTATTGGGTCTCGAGGGCGACGAGCTCGGCGGGGTGCTCCATCGATCGGAAGATCGCCGGCAGGAGCAGCGCGTAGGGCACGAGCAGCAGCGCCCACGCAACCGAGAGCCAGAGCACCGTCCACCCGTACGCGCTGCCGCGCTCCGGACGCCCCGCGCCGAGATTCTGCGACACGTAGGTGTTCACCACCCCCATCGCCCCGAGCGGGAGCGACAGCGCGAGCCAGGCGGCCATGCCGCCATTGCCCTGAGCCGCGACGTAGACGGGGTCCGGCGGCCGGATCTGGCTGACCATCAGGCCGTCCATGAACTGCATCAGCGTGTAGCTGGTCATGGTCACGACCGAGGGAGCCGCGATCATGAGCATCTCGGCGACCGGATTCGCTGGGTCGGCGCGCACTGGCTTGGACGTCTCTCTTGGAGCACTCATAGAGGAATCCTGATGATGTGGAAGGTCCGCCCGGCGGGGGTGACAAGTCTATGCCTATCCCCGGGGCGCGGCGGCCCCACGGGCGACCTCCGCCCGCGCCATGCGGGCCGCGAGCAGCATCGCCGCCCGCATGCTGCCGGGGTCCGCGGCGTTGCGCCCGGCGATGTCGAAGGCGGTGCCATGGTCCGGGCTGGTGCGCACGGCCGGGAGCCCGACGGTCACGTTCACCGCCTCGTCGCGGAAAAGAAGCTTGACGGGGATGAGCCCCTGATCGTGGTACATCGCGACGACGAGGTCGTACTTCGCTCCGCGCGCCGACGATCCCGGACGCGGGATCGCGTCGCGGAACACCGTATCGCCCGGGAACGGGCCGCGCACGTCCTGGCCGTGCTGCTGCGCGATGCGGATGGCGGGGGCGATGATCCGCTCCTCCTCGTCGCCCAGGAGCCCGCCCTCGCCCGCGTGCGGGTTGAGCCCGCAGACCGCGATGCGCGGACGCGGGATGCCGAGCCTGACGCACGCCTCGTGCCCCAGGTCGATCGCGTCGAACACCCGCCCGATCGTGAGCGCGTTGCGGATCTCCATGAGCGGCACGTGCGCCGTGGCGAGGATGACGCGCAGGTGATCGCTCACGAACATCATGCCGTGGCGCTTCACGCCGAAGCGCGTGGCGAGGAGCTCGGTGTGGCCCGGGTACTTGCCCCGGCCGGCCAGCGCCCAAGCCTCCTTGGAGATCGGGCCGGTGACCAGGCCGTCCACGCGCAGCGGGTCGCCGGCCGGCCGGCGCGCGGCGCCGATCGCGTCCTCCACGAAGCGGAAGGAGAGCTCCCCCCCCCATCGCGAGGCCGTGCGCGAGGGAGCGGGCGCGGGGTCTGCGGCGGCGTAGTCCACGAGCGTCACGTCGTGGGCGAGGGTCGTCTCGACCAGTGTGGAATCGGAGGCGACCCGCCACCAGAAGGGGTCGATGCCCGCCAGCTGCGCGGCCTCGTGCATGGCGGCGCCGGTGCCGAACACCCGCCACCTCGCCGCGTCGCGCACCGGGCGGTCCGACAACGCTTTCACGATGACTTCCGGGCCGATCCCCCCGGGGTCTCCCATGGAGACCGCCAGCGTCGGTCGGCTTGTCGTCGGGGGCGCCCTCATTTCAAACTATAGAAGAGGATTCAGCCCCTCAGACCGGACAAACGCCAGGTGTGAGAACGCCGCCAGGCGCCGGAATCCCACGCGCTCATAGACATGGTTCGGGACCGGATCGTCCGCATCCGTGAAGATCAGCACGGTCTGCGCCCCCTCGCGGAGCAGGCGCGTCGCGAGCAGCGAGGTGATCGCACGGCCCCTCCCTTGACCCCGCTCCTCTGGCGGCGTGTACACGCACGTCACCGTGCGGGTGCGCACCGTCGGCCTGCCCCAGCTCGCGGCGGCGCACGGAGCGGCGCCGGCCTCGAGGAGATACAGCCGGCCCGATTCGATCCCCTGATGCACCCGCCGCGCGGCGTTGCGCGCGTGGTCCGGCGTGCGGGTGTCCTGCTCGAAGCCCGCGGCCCACGCGAGGAGTAGGGCAGCGTCGCGGGCCGTGGCGCGGCGCAGGCGCTCGCCGCCGGCGGGCGCGGGCGGCTCGGCCTGGAGCTGATGGAGGATGAGCTCGCGCTCGATCCGTACGGAATCGCGTGTCGCCGAGGCGAACCCCTCGGCCGCGGCTCGCGCCGGGGCGGCCGGCCCGACGATCCCGCGGGAGTCGGGAGCCGCGGCGGCGAGGCCGCGCCCAAGGGCCGCGGCGGCGCGTGCGCCCGCCGTGCTGACGATCGCCTCGTTGATCCCCGTCTGGATGAGGACCGCCGCGGGCCGCCCCCGAGAGAACGCGGCCAGCCCCAGCTCGCATCCCTCGAACGCCCGGTCGGAGTGGGCGAACCCGAGCACCAGGCTGTTCTCCGCCTCGCGCGCGGCGAGCGCGTGCCCCGCCGCCGCGAGGAGTTCCGCACCGCTCTCGAACCTCCGCACGTCCATGGTCACACGCGGAAGATGGAGCCCAGCTTGCGTCCCAGCAGGAGCGACGCGCCGAGCAGCGTGATGGTCAGCAGCGCCATGCCCCACACGCCCATGGCGCTGGCCACGTACTGCCCGATGCCGAGCATCTCGCTGAAGGCGAATATCTGCTTGGTGATGGGGTAGTGCTCGGCCTTCTGCGCGAGGATGAGCGAGTCGGAGACCTCGAGCATGGAGAAGCTGAAGACGAGGAGCCCTCCGGCGATCAGGTTCGCCATGATGAGCGGCACGATGATCCGCACGACCGCGACCGGACGCGAGGCGCCGAGGTTCACCGCGGCCTCCTCCAGCTCGCCGGATGTCTGCTCCAGCCCGGCGACGGTGGCCCGGACGATGTAGGGCAGGCGGCGGACGGCGTAGGCGATGATGAGCAGCGGGAAGGGGTTCGGATTGGCCCCGAAGACTTCCAATGTCCCCGGGAAGAGCGGCGGGATGTCCACGCCGCCGATGCGGAGCGCCCGCCCGAAGGGCCAGGCGAGGGTCATCGCCACATACCCGAACGCCATGACGAGGCCGGGCACCGCCAGCGGCAGCATGCACAGCGCGTCGAGCAGGCCCCGCCCGCGTACGCTCGTCCGCACCAGCAGGTAGGCGATGACCACGCCCGCGAGGATGTCGAGCCCCATCGCCGCGGCGGAGAGCGCGAGGCTGTTGCGGATCGAGCTCGTCGCGGCCGGATCACCGAGCGCGTACCCAAAGTGGGACAGCGTCAGGGTTTCCGGCGCCACCGTGCGGTACCACGTCCCCGGCACGGAGAGGCTCGTGAGCACGACGCCGACGTGGGGCAGGAGGGCCACGAAGCCGATGCAGGCGAACGCGCCGGTCGCCGCCAGCCCCGCCCCGCCGGCGAGGGGCTTCTCTTCGGCCGCGCGCGAAGCCTTCCCGTACATCGCGTGGCCGCGCCCCCCGAAGGCCAGCCGACCCAGGAGGTAGAGCAGGACCGACGCGCCGAGGAGCACCACCGTGAGCGCATACGGGGCCGCGGAACTCTCGACCTCTTTCAGCCCGAAGAAGATCTGGACGGGCGCCACCGTATAGAGATCGAACATCAGCGGCGTGCCGAGCTCCGTGAACGACCAGATGAAGACGATGGTGCCTCCCGCGAAGAGCCCGGGACGGATCAGGGGGAGCGTGATACGCCGGAAGCGGCGCACGGGGCCCGCGCCCAGGTTCTCCGCGGACTCGCCCAGCGCCGGGTCAAGGTTGGCCAGAGCCGCGGTCGCGTTGAGATAGATGATGGGGTACAGGTGCAGCGCCTCGGCGATGACCACGCCCCAGAACCTGCCCTGGCCGAGCACGTCCCAATCCGTGCCGAGCAGCGCGTTGAGAGCGCCCTGGCGGCCGAGGATCGCGCGCAGCCCGATCGCCCCGACGAAGGGCGGCAGGATCAGCGGGACGAGCACAAGGGCGTTGAGCAGCTTCTTGCCGGGGAAGCGGTAGCCGGCGTTCAGCAGCGCGAGGGGAAGCGCCACGGCGGTGGAGGCGAGCGTCGTGCACACCGCGATCAGCCCCGAGTTCAGCAGGCCGGCGCGGCTCAGCGGGTCGCGGAACACGAGCGCGACGTGGTCGAGCGTGAACCCGCGACCCGTGGCCGGATCCGCGGCGAAACCGCCGCGCACGGTCATGAGGATCGGCGCGAGCAGGAACCAGCCCAGCCCGGCGAGCACCACGGCCAGGAGGACGTAGTGCCAGGGGTGGGCGCGCTGCCGCTCGATCATGGGCCCAGTCTAGTCAGGCGAGCTGCGCCGGCATGACCAAGGGCGCCGGCCCGACCGTCTGCACTGTCACGCGTCCGAGCGGCCGGGCCGCCACGTACGCGTTCAGCCGGTCGAGCGTGACGGCCTCGATCTCCGCCGCGATCTCATCGAGCGTGCGGGGGCGTCCGAGCCGGTGCATGTCCCCCGCGAGCGCGGCGGCCCTCGAGCCGGTCGATTCGCCGCTGAAGACCAGGCGCGACTTCATGCCGACATGCGCGCGGTGAAACTCCTCCGGGGTGACCCTCCCGGCCGGCGTGCGGATGCGCTCGAGCTCGGCGACGAGCACGTCGAGCGACTGCTGGGCGCGCTCCGGCTGCGTGCCCACATCGGCCGTGACCACACCGAAATCGCGGTCGGCGCTGTAGCGGGCGTGGACGGAGTAGCACAGGCCCCGCTTCTCCCGCACCTCCGTGAAGAGGCGCGACGACATGCCGCCGGAGAGGACGCTCGTCGCCAGGCGCTCCACGGCCGAGTCGGCGGCGGGCTCGGCGGGCGCGTCGTGCACCAGCACGATCTGGACCTGGTTGGTCTTGTCCTGCTCGTGCGCGTATCCCCGCGGCGCGGTGGGCGCGGGGACCGGCTCCGGGGCGGCGCCCTCCCAGCCCGCGAGCAGCCTCTCGAGCTGCTCGACGACCGCGCCGGGCTCCACCGCGCCGGCGAGCGCCATGATGGAGCCGCCCGGCACCGCGAGCCGGCGCCAGCGCTCCACGAGCTCGTCGCGCGTGATGGCGGCGATGCCTGCGCTCTCGCCCAGCGTGGAGCGGTTGAAGGGGGGGGGCAGGTGCCTCGCGCGGGCGCCGAGGGCGGCGCGTTCTCCCGGATCGTCCTTCAGAGCCTCGATCGCCTGGAGGCAGAGCTCCCTGGAGGGCGCGATCGACGCCTCGTCGAATCGCGGGCGCCGGACCATGTCCACCAGCAAGGGGAGCGCCTCGGAGAGCCGGCCGCCGATGACG
>DASRXL010000132.1:0-28988 GCA_035654175.1 Phycisphaerales bacterium | reverse complement strand
TCGTCGCGCACCGAGAGGCGCACCGCCCCGGGGGCCACCGCAGCATTGATCCAGACGTTGCCGGTCCCGCGCTCGCGCATCATGTGGCCCGCGTTCTGCACGAGGTTAAAGACGACCTGCGTGAGGGCGTGCGGCGGGATCGACACCGGCGGCACCCCCGCGAGATCGGGGGCGTGCAGGCGCACGCCCCGGGGGAGAGAGGCCTGGTAGAGCCCCTGCGCGTCGCGCCACCACTCCGCGAGGAGCGTCCGGTGGGGGGCCGCGGCGGCGTCCTCGGGGTCGAGCGAGAGGGAGCGCAGGCCGGAGGCGAGGGCCTTGAGGTATTCGGTGGATTGGTGGAGCGAGCGCAGGTGCTGATCGGCGGAGGCGGGCAGGTCCATCCGCCTGAGGAGATCGATCCACACGCGCATCGGCACCAGGATGTTGCCCATGTCGTGGCCCAGCCCGGCCGAGAGCGTGCCGAGCGAGGCCATGCGCTCGGAGAGCCGCAGCCTCCGGTGCGATTCCTCCAGCTCCGCGGTGCGCGCGACCACGAGGCGCTCGAGCTGCTCGCGATGGATCCGCAGCTCCTCCTCCGCGCGCTTGCGCTGCGTGATGTCGCGGATGATGGCGGTGAGGAGCCGCAGGTCACCCAGGCGCGTCTCGCTCGCGGCGAGATCGAGGGGGAAGACCGTCCCGTCGCGCCGGCGGCCCTGGAGCTCGCGCACGTGGCCGATGCCCGTCCGTCCCGCGCCGAAACAGGTGTGGATGTACGCCTCGTGATCGCTGCCGTAGGGCTCGGGGATGAGGGTGCGCACGTCGCGCCCCACCAGCTCGTCGGCGGCGTATCCGAATATGTGCTGCATCGCCGGGTTCACCGCGTGGATGGTCCCCAGCTCGTCGATGGTGACGATCCCGTCGACGGCGGCCTCGACCACCGCGCGGAGCAGGCCCTCGCTGCGCCGGACGGCGTGCTCGGCCAGGTGGCGCTCGATGCCGAACGCCAGCTGGCGCGAGATCGCGAGCGCAAGCTCCCCCTCCTCCGCGTCGAACTCGTGAGGGGCGTCGAAGTACACCATGAACTTGCCGATGAGTCTCCCTTGCGCGGCGAGCGGGATGAAGCCGAGTGCGCGGACGCCCTCGCCCCTGATCACCGCCAGCAGCGGCTCGGGGAGGTCCGCGCGCTCCACATCGGGGACGTAGATCGGCTCCGCCGATACATCCTCCGGGCGCCAGGGGGAGTGGCCCTCGACCGCGCGCCTGTACTCCTCGCTCAGCCCGCGATGGCCGGTGAAGCGCATGACGCCGCCTGCATCGAAGCGGAGGATGGACGCGCGGTCGCACCCCAGGGCCGGGAGGATCGAGTCCAGCGCCGCTTCGTCCATCTCTTCGAGCGAGCCGGCGCGGTGCAGCCGATCGGTGAGGCGATAGAGCGCCGCCTGCTGCCGCGCGCGCCGCGCCAGCGAGAGCTCCGCGTTGCGCCTCTCCGAGATGTTGACGATCGCCGCGACGAACCCGACGACCGCGTCGGCGCCGTCCCGCTCCGGCGCATAGGCGCAGTGCGTGAACTGCGAGCCGCCGACCTCGTACGGCAGCTCGAGCTCGAACTCCACGGCGCGCCCGGCGAGCACTTCGTCCACATACTTCCGGAAGGAGGCGTACGCGGCCTCGCCCACGACGGCGCTGATGTGCCTGCCGATGACCTGCTCGGGCGTCAGCCCGAAGCGGGCCGCGTAGCCTTTGTTGACGAACTTATACCGCCGGTCCGCGTCGCAGTACGCGATCAGCACGGGCGCGTGGTCCGCCACCAGGCGCAGCTGCGCCTCCGCGCAATGCAGCGCGTCGACGGTCTGTCTGTGCTCGGTGATGTCCTGGATGATGGCGAAGAGCCGCTCCGCCGAGCCGGCGCTGTCCCTGATCACGGTGACGGTCGCGCGGGCCCAGACGGGGGAGCCGTCCTTGCGCAGCAGCCGCTCCTCGCGGATGGAGTGGTCGGTCTCGGCGGCGACGAGGCGCCGCACCTCCGCGCGCGTCCGCTCCAGCTCGTCGGGGCGGGTCACCTCGGCGGCCCCGACCCCGGCCCCGGCCCCGAGCAGCTCCTCCCGCCCGTAGCCGAGCATCTCCGCGAGCCGCTGGTTTACCTCGAGGAACCGGCCGTCGAGCCCAACGACGGCGATGCCGACGGCCGCTTGGTCGAGCATGGCGCGGAGCTGCTGCTCCCGGTCCCGCAGCAGCTCCTCGATCAGCTTGCGGTCGGTGATGTCGATGCCGACCGATTGCAGCTCCGTGGCCCGGCCGGTCTCGCCGAAGCGCAGTGCGCGGTTGGTCCAGAGCGTCCAGCGCACCCCCGCCGCCGTCTCGAATCGGTTCTCGATCCTCCGCTCGGGAGCCTCCGGGGTGAGGCGGGCGAGCTCCGCCTGCACTGAGGCGCGGTCCTCCTCGGGGACGAACTGCCAGAAGTCGAGCCCGATCAGCCGCTCCGCCGACACCCCGCGCGACCGCGCGTAGGCGTCGTTGACGAACAGGATCTCGCCGCCAGGGCGGAAGCGGCACACCATCTCCGACTGCCCTTCCACCAGCGCGCGGCAGCGCTCCTGGCTGAGCCGCAGCGCCTCCTCGGCCTCGTGCCGTTCGGTGATGTCCACGCAGCTCCCGATAAACCCGAGGAACTGGCCGTCGCCATCGAATCGCGGCGTACCGGTGTCGAGCAGCCACCGGTATTCGCCGTCGGCCCGGCGGAGGCGGAACTCGGTCGTGAACGGCCGCCGCACTCGGAATGCCTCGGCGCAGACGTCCGCCAGCGAAGGGCGATCGGCCGGGTGCACGAGCGCGATCCAGCCCTCGCCCAGCTGTTCCTCCGCCGGCACGCCGGTGAACTCCAGCCAGCGCTGGTTGAAGTACGTGCCCTCCTTGGCGGGCCCCGAGACCCAGATCAGGACCGGGGCGGCGTCGGCAAGCGTGCGGAAGCGGTCCTCGCTCTCGCGGAGCGCCTCCTCGGTCCTGCACCGCGCGATGAAGTCCCCGGCCTGGCGCGCATAGAGGTCGAGCCGGCGCAGCTGCTGCTCGCTCGGCCTGTGCGGGGCGCGGAAATGGGTCGAGAGCACGCCGACGAGCGAGCCGTCGCGCGCCAGGAGGGGCGTCGATTGCACGGCCCTGAATCCCGCCGCCCGGGCGGCCGGACGGTGGGACGCGAACAACTCGTCGCACTCCACGTCCTCGATCACGAGACGGCGGCCGGCACGGAACGCCCGCCCGCACGCCGAACCGTCGTCGGCGGACACCGCGCGGAAGTGGTCGAGGAACGGCCGCTCGAACCCGCGCTGTGCCGCAATGAAGAGCGCTCGCCGGCCGGCGTCGAGCAGCTGGACATTCCCCTTGTCCCCGCCCAGGAGGTCAATGCTGGCGCGGAGAATCTCCTCCAGGCCCTCGCCGAGCTGCCGGATGCTCCAGAGCCGGGCGCACGCCTCGTTGAGCTCGGCCAGAGCCGCGGTTTCAGCGGCCAGACGCGACTCGCCCTCGCGCGCAGCGTCCTCCGCCCGGCTCCGGTCGGTCAGGTCCCTGACGATCGTCAGCACGGCCGGCTCGCCGTCGCGCTCGAGCAGTGTCGCGCTGACGAGCACCCTGCGCTCGCCGCCGGCGCGAGGCCGGATGGTGAGCTCGATGGCGCGGGCGTGGCCGCCCTGGTCGACCGGGGCGAGCGCGAGGGCTTGATCGCCCGACTCCGCAAAGAGATCGAGATCGGTGAGTCGGCGGCCGATCACCTCCCCGCGTCCGAGGCCGAAGATGCGGAGGAAGCTGTCGTTGGCCTCGAGGATCGCACCGTCCGGCGGGCGGCTGATCGCCAGCCCGTCGGGAATCGCCACGAATGCCCGCGCGAACAGCCCGTCGATGCGGCGAGACTCTTCAGACATCGCTCGCCGTCCGTTGCTCGGCTCTCCAGCGTCCGCGGCGAGCGCGGATCCCGAATGCCTCGTCATGCAGGCCCTTCCTCCTGAGCTTCAGAGCCGGCACGCGAGCCGCGGCTCGTGCCCTCAGCAACTGGGCAGAAAGCAGGCGAAAGCGGAACCCACCCCGGCCGTGCCCGGCCGCGCCTGCGGGTTTCCCCCAAGATCCAGTTGTTCGCAGCGCTACCCGAAGGAGAGTCTGAGAAACCGTCTTGGCGTTCGAATCCTATCAACGTGCGCCGGGCTCCGCGCCGTGAAAAGAGCTTCATCGGCAGCGCGAATCGCTGATCGGGCCGGCGGGCGACGGCCCGCCGGCGGTGGGCGGGCCGCAGAGAGGCGCGGAGCAGCGATCGCCGTGGCCGGCTCCCGGGGCCCTCTCGACGCCCCCGGCACGAGAGACGGTGTTCGTGGTGAGGATCGGCCCGCATGGCCCAGTCCGCGCCCGGGGGCGGCCCATCCACCCCGAAGCGATCCTCGTCGGCCGCGACATGCCCGGATGGGACGATGCCGCGTGGTCGGCCGCGCCGTCACCGCCGGACCATCGTGATCTGCGCTCGCTCGCGCGCATGTGCGATCGCGCGCCCGAGCGGGGCGAATCGGACGACCCCGCCGGTCGAGTGCGGCGCCATGGCCGGCGAAGTCGAGCTCGCCTTCGGACGCGAACGGGCGGGCTGCGCGTCCGTCGATCCGCCGCTCCCGTTGAGCGAGGAGCTTTGGCGAATGTCGGAGTTCGGCGGGGGAATCCCGGGGGAGTGCCGCCGGGTCGGGGATCGGGGCGAGGCCGCGCGCACCGCCGCGGCCGCTCCGCTCCGACCGGCCATCGGGCTGTATCCTGAGGCATGCATTATGAATCACCTCTCCCGTACGAGGCGGCGCGCATCCATGCCGCCGCCGTGTACTGCTCGGACGGACGCGTAGGCGAGCACTTCGACGACTTCCTGCAGAACGGGCTCAAGCTTCCCCGCTACGACCGCGTGGCCCTGCCGGGCGGCCCGGGCTGCCTCGCCGGCCACACGGAGGCCAGGCTCGAGGAGCGGGGCGTCAACGACGAGCTCCGCTTCCTGGTGGAGGCGCATCGCCTGGAGCGCGTCGTGCTCATCCAGCACGAGGGGTGCGCGTTCTACGGCCAGCGACTGCGGGTCGACCGTGCACGCATGGAGTCGCTGCAGCGGGCCGATCTCGTCCGCGCGGCCTTCCAGATCAGGCGTGTCACCGGCCTGGAGCGGATCGAGGGCTATTTCGCCCGCCACGGAGGGAGCGGCATCTCCTTCGAGCGCGTCAACATCGAGTGAGCGGCGCGGCCGAGACGGGGCCTCAAAGGCGCGAGGGCAGCTCGCGGTCGATCGCCGGCGCCCACCGGCGCGCCATCGCCGCATCGAAGCGGTCGGGCAGGGTGTCGTCCGGCCTGGCGGCGAGGAGATACTGGAGCACCGCTTCCGCGACGCGGCTGGGGGGGATCGGCCGCTCGCCCGCCCAGAAGTTGTGGTCTACCCACGCCAGGCGGAGCCGGTGCGTCGAGCGGGACCCGTCGTCGTGATCGATGTCGACGAGGTACCGCCAGCCCTGCGGCACTTCGGTCTCGGTCTTGATGCTCACGAGCGGCACGGCGACCTCCAGACGCCCGGCGCGGGCGGGTGTCCGCCGCTAGAGTACCCACGGACGCGGTGATTCGTGGCCCGGGCCGGCTCTTCGTGCGTGCGGGAGCGCGCCCGCGCCGCCGGCGCGAGCCATGAGGGGCCCGACGCGTGACATTCCTCCTGGAAACGATGCGGCTGGGCCTGTCGAACCTCCGGCTGCACCTCCTGCGCTCCGTGCTCACGGCGCTGGGGATCATCCTCGGCGTCGGGGCCGTCATCACGATGGTGGCGATCGGCGAGGGGTCCAAGCAGGAGGCGCTCCGGCAGATCGAGCGGCTCGGCGCGAAGAACATCATCCTGCGCAGCCAGCGGCCGCCGGAGACGGGCACGCAGCAGGGCGGGCAGCAGCGGAGCTTCGTGATCACGTACGGCCTCACGCGCGGCGACCTGGCGGTGATCCGCGAGAGCTTCCCGGATGCCGAGGTGATCGCGCCGCTGAAGGAGGTCGGCGGGCAGGTGCTCCGCGGCAATCGGGTGCAGACGAGCCAGTCCTTCGGCGTGACGCCCGAGCTGATGGACGCCGCGGGGATCAAGGTGGATCGGGGCAGGTACATCACCCAGAACGACCTGGACGAGCGGAGCACGATCGCGGTGATCGGGAGCGAGGTGGCGCGGCAGCTCTTCGCCCGGGAGGACCCGCTGGGGGAGACGATCCGCATCGACGACAAGCCGTTCCTTGTCGTCGGCGTGATGGCTCCCGTCGGGCTCTCGGGCGGGGCCGGGGCTTCCCTCGTGGGGCGGGACCTGAACCTCGACGTGCACGTGCCCTTCACGACGGCGACGCAGGTCTTCGGCGACGTGGTCCTGCGCCGGCAGAGCGGCTCCTTCAGCGGGGCGGAGGTGCAGATCTCGGAGATCTACATCGTGTGCAAGAGCCGCGACCGGGTGCTCACCGACGCCGAGCGGATCAAGCGCATCATGGCGGTCCGTCATCCCACGGAGAACGACGTGGCGTCGATCGTGCCTTACGAGCTGCTGGAGGAGGCGAAGCGCACGGCGATGACGTGGCAGATCGTGCTCGGGGCGATCGCGGGCATCTCGCTGCTCGTGGGCGGCATCGGCATCATGAACATCATGCTCGCGACGGTGCAGGAGCGCACGCGCGAGATCGGCATCCGTCGCGCCGTCGGGGCGACCCGCAGGCACATCACGGCCCAGTTCGTCGTCGAGACCGGCGTGCTCAGCGCGATCGGGGGGCTGCTCGGCGTGATCTTCGGCGTGGGCCTGAGCGTCGGGATGGATGCGCTGGGCCCGCACCTCAAGTCGATTTTCAAGCTGCAGAGCGTGATCTCCGCCAACGTGACGGGCTGGTCCGTCGGGCTGGCGTTCACCGTGGCGGTGCTCACTGGCCTCTTCTTCGGCATCTTCCCGGCGATCAAGGCCGCCCGCCAGGACCCGATCGTCGCGCTGAGGCATGATTGAGAAGGCAGCGAGGCAGCGAGGCAGCGAGGCAGCGAGGCGGTGCGGGGGTAGCGAGGTAGCGCGGGGGCAGCCGCAAAGCACGTCGAGGCATCAAGGTGCGCGTGTGCGCGCGCCCCTTGATGCCTCGATGCCCTGATGCCTTGCCGCCTTGCCCCGTCAGATCTCGCCGAGAAGCTCCCGCAGCTCGTCGTCTACGGGGTTCCGGGCGCGCTGGTCCTTCGGGCCCTTCTTCTTCTTTTCGTCCTTAGGCTGCTCGTCCTTGCCCTGCGCGGCGGCCGGGGGCGCGAGGTCGCCGTGCTCCTCGTCCTGCTCCTCGTCGTCGCCCTCGGCGAGGTTCTGCGCCTCGACCTGGGCCTCGAGCTCCTCGAGGCTCAGTTCCTCTTCGACCCGCTCGCCCTTGGCCAGCTTCTCCTGCTTCTCCTTCTCGAGCTTGCGCTTGAGCGCGTCCACCTTCGCCTTGTCCGGCGCGAGGAGCAGATTGGCGGAGCGGCCGACCCAGCGGGGCGGCGCCTCGACCTTGGCGATGTCGGAGAGGTCCTCCACGATGTGCGCAAGCCGCTCGATGCCGAGCTGGCGGTGCATCATCTCGCGACCGCGGAAGCGCTGCGTGATCTGCACCTTGTGCCCGGCCATGAGGAACCGGCGCGCCTGCTGCACCCGGATGCCCACGTCGTGCGGGTCGATCTTCACCGAGCGGCCCAGGCGGATCTCCTTGAGCTCCGTCGACTTGCTCTTGGCGCGGTTCTTCCGCTCTTTCTGGTTCAGCTCGTACTTGTACTTGCCGTAGTCCATGATCTTGCAGACCGGCGGGCGCGAATCAGGGACGATCTCGACGAGGTCGAGGCCCTGGTCCTGCGCCATGCGCAGCGCTTCCTGCGTCTCGATGACGCCGATCTGCTCGTTGTTGGGGCCGATCACCCGGATCGGGGTGATCCGGATGAGAAAGTTGACGCGGGTGCGCCTGACGGGACCGGCGTCGCGATAAAAGCGTCTGCCTCTAATGGTGGCATCTCCTGGCTGGCCGCGGACGCGGCATCGGACGGGCAACCCTTCTCGCACCCGCGCGGGGCGAGCCGGGGTTCGGACTGGTGATGGAGGGCTCCCGGAAGCTCATGCCGGCCGAGCGCGGCCCGACCGGGTGCCGCGAACGTCGGTGATGGTGTGGGACACCAGCATGATGGGCACTGGCCGAGCTCCGGGACGGGGATGCGGAACGGCACGCGCCGTCCCTCCGACCCAAGGCTAATCGTCCGGGCGGGCGAAAGCAAGGGCGACCCCGGACAACTCCCAAGCCGATCGGACGCCGCTCTGGCCTCCCGGCCCGGCGGGCGGGGGCTCGGCCCGGGTCGCCCGACGCCCTGAGTCACGAGAGCGCCTGGATGATGTTCACCGTGATGCTGACGGCCGCCACGATGCACAGCAGCGTGAAGAGCCAGGGACGGATCACGGGGCTGCCCGACGCGGAGCGGTCCTCGGGGATGGCCGCCATGGCCGCGGCCTGGGCTTCCGCGGCCGCGAGGCTTGCGATCGCGTCGGTCGGCAGAACGTCTTTGTGGGCGATGGTGGGGGTCTCGCCCTTGCGGACCTGGCGCAGGTCCAGCAGCAGGTCGGCGCAGGAGCGGTAGCGCTTCCGCGAGTCCTTGGCCATCATCATCTCGATGACCTCGGAGATGCCGGGGCTGAGCTTGGGATTCACGTGGTCTGGGGCGACGAGCTCGGCCTTGAGGTGCTTGTGCATCACCGCCGACGGGTTCTTCCCGTCGAAGGGCACCGAGCCGGTGACCATGTGGTAGAGCGTCGCGCCGAGCGAGTAGATGTCCGCGGGCGGGCCGATCGTCTTCTCGCCGCGGATCTGCTCTGGGGAGATGTAGTAAGGGGTGCCGAACGCCTTGCCCGCCTCGGCCTCCGCGACCTCCTTGTCGGAGATCGCCCGAGCCAGGCCCATGTCGGCGAGCTTGGCGACGCCCTCCTTGGTGATCATCAGGTTCTTGGGCTTGACGTCGCGGTGGATCAGCCCTTTCGAGTGGGCGTGCTCGAGCGCCTCGGCGATCTGGATGATGATGTCGAGCGCCTCGGCCTCCGGGAACCGCCGGTGCTTGACGATGTCGTCGTAGACGGTGCGCCCGTCCACGTACTCCATCACGAAGTAGTAGAGATCCCCCGACCTGCCGACGTCGAACGCCTGCACGATGTTGGGGTGGTTGAGCTGCGCCGCCGCGCGCCCCTCGGCGTAGAACCGCTCGATGAACTGCGGGTTGCTCGCGAACTTCGGCGGGAGCACCTTGATGGCCACGGTCCGGTCAAGGCTGAGCTGCTTGGCCTTGTAGACCGTCGCCATCGCCCCCGCGCCGAGCTTGCCCAGGATCTTGTACCCCGGGATCTTCTGCCCCGAGCGCTCCGCCTCGATGATCTGGCGAAGCCGCGCGATCTGCCGCTTGGTCACGTAATCCGCATCGACCAGCACCTCGGCGAGCGACAGGTCGCTCTGCTGCTGGTCCCGCAGCGCCCGCACCCGCTCGAAGCACTGGTTGACCTCGTCCTCGGTCGCCAGCCCCTGCTCGACGACCAAGCGACCGACGAGGGTGTCGACGTTCGTCCCCTCCGGGAGCGCCTGCTGCAGCGCGCTCTCGGCGTCGCGGAGGGTCGACGTATCACCCGGGGGCACGGGACGGGTTTCGTCCGCGCCGGGGCCGGCGGGGGGGGTGTGCTCGCGGGGGGAGTCGTTCATCGATCGATCTTCAGCCCTTGCGCCGATCCTGGCGCCGCCCCCGGCGGTCCGGCCCGGAACCTGTCGGGGAGTTATGCCCGTGGGGAATCCCGGCCCGGTCATGTCCGTCTATACCGGGGTGCGCCCAATCCGGTTCGATTCTATCGGGATGCCCGGACCGGCGCGGCCGACCCGCCCGGCCCGAGGTTTCAGATCCTCATTCTCGGACGCGCAGCGCCCGCGTAGGCTACGCCGAAGCACCCCCTGCTGAACGGAATCGGCGATGAGCAGCACGGACCTGGAACATCTCCTCGACGACCTCACCGGCCCGCAGCGGGCCGCCTCGACCCACACCGAGGGGCCGCTGCTCGTCCTCGCCGCCGCCGGCAGCGGCAAGACGCGTGTCATCACCCGGCGCATCGCCCACCTGATCGCCTGCGGCGTGCCGGCGTGGTCCATCCTCGCGCTCACCTTCACCAACAAGGCCGCCGCGGAGATGCGCGAGCGCGTCAACGCCCTCATCGCCCCCGAGGGAGAGGATTCCAGGCGCGCCCGGGGCCTCACCGTCAGCACCTTCCACGCGCTCTGCGCCCGCCTCCTCCGTCGCTACGCCGACATCGCCGCGGCCGACGGCGTCCACCTCGGCGTGAGGGGCGACTTCACCATTTACGACAGCGCCGACCAGCTCGCCGCGATGAAGAGCGTCGTCGCCGAGGCGAACCTGAGCACCACCAACTGGCCGCCCCGGAGCGTGCTGGGCGCGATCTCCAGCGCGAAGAACGAGCTGCTCGACGGCGCGGCGTTCGCCTCCCGCGCCACCGACTTCTATTCCAAGACCGTCGCCAAGCTCTACACCGGCTACGAGAAGCGGCTCCGCGCCGCCAACGCCGTCGATTTCGACGACCTCCTGGTGCTCACCGCGCGCATGCTGCGCGAGTCGCCAACCGTGCTCGCCGAGTGCCGCCGCCGCTGGCAGTATCTCTTGATCGACGAGTACCAGGACACGAACCACGCGCAGTTCGTCATCGCCTCGACGCTCGCCGGCGAGGGCCCCGAGGGCGGCGCCGGCCCGAACATCTGCGTCGTCGGCGACCCCGACCAGGCGATCTATTCCTGGCGCGGCGCCGACATCCAGAACATCCTCGAGTTCGAGGAGCGCTACCCGAGCGCCGAGGTGATCACCCTCGGCGAGAACTTCCGCTCCACCGCCCCCATCCTCGCCGCCGCCGACTACCTCATCCAGAACAACAAGAAGCGCAAGCACAAGGACCTCTTCACCAGCCGCGAGGGCGGCGATCAGGTCAAGGTCGTCCTCTGCCGCGACGAGCAGCACGAGGCCCAGCTCGTCGCCGACTGGCTCAAGCTCATGCACCTCAACGAGGAGGAGCAGGGCTACGCCTGGCGCGACATGGCCGTCTTCTACCGCACCAACGCGCTCAGCCGCGTGATGGAGGACGCCCTCCGCGGCGCCGGCATCCCCTACGTCATCGCCCGCGGCACCGCTTTCTTCGACCGCGAGGAGGTCAAGACCGCGCTGGCCTACCTCCGCGTCATCGCCAACCCGGCCGACGACGTCTCCCTCGAGCGCGTCATCAACACGCCCGCGCGCGGGATCGGCGGGACCAGCCTCACGCGAATCCAGGACGCCGCGAACGCCTGGGGTGTGCCCCTCTTTGAGGGTCTCCGGCGGGCCGAGCGCGTCGAGGGCCTCACCGCCCGCGCCGTGAACGCCGTGCGAGAGTTCGTGCAGACCGTCGAGGGCTGGACCGGCCAGGGCTCGTTCATGGGGCAGGAGATGACCGGCTCGCTCGCCGGCCTCGTCGAGCGCGTGATCCGCGAGAGCGGCCTCGAGACCATGTACAAGCGCCAGGCCGCGACGAGCAAGAGCGAGACCGACGAGGAGCGGCTGGAGAACCTGAGCGAGCTCGTCAGCTCGGCGGCCCAGTTCGAGGCTGAGTACGACGCCGACGCCGACCCGTTCGCGTTCCCGGGCGTCGAAAACGCGGAGGCCGGGGCCGAGGCCGAGACGCCGCCGCTGCTCGTGATGCTCCGCGCCTACCTCGAGCGGGTCTCCCTCGTCGCCGACGCCGACGCGGTGGACCCGGCCCAGGGCGCCGTCACGCTCATGACCCTCCACGCCGCGAAGGGCCTGGAGTTCGCCGTCGTCGCCATGATCGGCCTCGAGGAGGGCCTGCTCCCGCACTCCCGCGCCCACGCCTCGGACGACGACCTGGAAGAGGAACGCCGCCTCTGCTTCGTCGGCATCACCCGCGCGATGCGCCACCTCCAGATCACCGCCGCCCGGTACCGAACGGTCCGCGGCCTGAGCGAGCGGACCAACCCGAGCCGCTTCCTCGAGGAGCTTCCCCGCGAGCACGCCGAGTTCAGCGATCAGGCCGATGTGTGGCAAGACCACGCCGACGACTACGGCGATCCCTCACGCACCATTGGGGCGAGCAGCCCCGGCGGGGCGCTCGGCAAGGCCAAGCAGGAGTTCCCCGTCGGTTCACGGGTGCGCCACCCCCAGTTCGGCACGGGCGAGATCCTCGCGCTCGATGGCGGGTCCAGCGTCCGCGCTAGGGTCCGCTTTCGCGACGTTGGAGTCAAGACGCTCATCCTCGAGTATGCTCGTTTGCAGCGGCTGTCTTAACAGCATTCACCTTACCGCCGATTGGGAGCCCACGCCCATGCATTCGCCACCTCGCGATGATTCTCAGAACCTGCGCGCGGATATCGCAAAGCTCTCTGGCATCGCTCCCCTCATTACCACGGGTGTTGTGCTGTTACTGATCGCCCACAGTGTACTTTACTCTTTGCTCAAGCGAGGGGTCCTGGGGCGGACCCCCGCATCCCTGATGGCCACACCAGTCCTCGTCTACTTTCTATCCGCTCTCCTGATGCTCTTGCTCGCAGCTTGGCTGGCCCTGAAAGGTCAGGTCGCGGCGGTTTGGTATTCCCTTGCTGGAGCCCTTCTCGTAGGCGGCCTAATGATGGCAATTATTGAACTGGATCATTTTCTGCAAGTGGTGTAAGCAACGAGGAGTACGATCTGCATAATTCGGCCCGAGCCTCACCCCCGCCGCGTCTTCCGTGCCTTCTTCGTCGGCCGCACACCCGGCATCCCCGCCTTCTTCCGCCGCCCCCCGCCGCGCCCCGCGAGCGCCGCCTCGATCTCGCTCCGCGTCAGCATCAGCGGCGGGAAATCTCCGGCGAGCTTCGGGCACGCCGGCTCCAGTGGGTCCGCCGCCGCGGCCGAAGCCACCACAGCGTGCTCCTTGACGTGATCCTCCACCAGCGTCCGCACCACCGCCGCCTGATCGCGCAGCTCCGCGGCCTTCTCGAACGCCATCTCCTCCGCCGCCGCGACCATCTCCTCCTCCAGCATCTTGAGCAGCGCCGAGGCGTCGATCCGCTCCTCCTTCGTCGCCACGGCCTCCCGCGCGCTCCGCCGCGCCCTCAGCTCCGACTCGATCCCCCGGCGGATCTCCTTCACGATCGTCGTCGGCGTGATCCCGTGCTCGGCGTTATACGCGACCTGCTTCGCCCTGCGGCGCTCCGTCTCATCGATCGCGGCCTGCATTGAGGGCGTCATCTGGTCCGCGTACATGACGACCTTCGACGCCGAATTCCGCGCCGCCCGCCCCATCTGCTGGATCAGGCTCGTCGGCGAGCGCAGGAATCCCTCCTTGTCCGCGTCCAGGATCGCGACGAACGACACCTCCGGCAGGTCCAGGCCCTCGCGCAGCAGGTTCACCCCGACCAGCACGTCGAACTCGCCCGACCTCAGATCGGTGAGGATCGTGATCCGCTCGAGCGTGTCGATCTCCGAGTGCAGGTAGCGCACGCGGAAGCCCTGCTGGTCGAGATAGCTCGCCAGATCCTCGCACAGACGCTTCGTGAGCGCCGTCACCAGCACCCGCCCGCCGGCCGCGATCCTCTCGCGGCACTGCTCCAGCAGGTCCTGCACCTGCCCGGTCGCCGGCTTGACCTCGATCACCGGGTCCAAGAGGCCCGTCGGCCGGATCACCTGCTCGTGCACGACTCCGCCCACGCGCTCCAGCTCGTACGGCCCCGGCGTCGCCGATACGTAGACCGTCTGCGGCACGATCGCCTCGAACTCCTCGAACTTCAGCGGCCGGTTGTCGAGTGCCGCAGGAAGCCGGAATCCGTGCTCCACAAGGATCGTCTTCCGCGCCCGGTCCCCGTTGTACATCGCCCGGATCTGCGGCACTGTCACGTGCGACTCGTCGATGATGAGGAGCCAGTCGCGGTAGTTAGGGCGTGAAGAAGCGGTAGGAGAGGCAGAGGCATCTAGGCACCCAGGCATCAAGGCATTGTCCCCATCCGACGATCCATCCCCTTGTTGCCTCGATGCCTGGGTGCCTCGGCGCCTCGCCGCAGGCGGCGCAAAGTCGAAGTAGTCCAGGAGCGTGTACGGCCGCTCCCCCGGCATCCGCCCGTCGAAATACCTCGAGTAGTTCTCGATCCCGGAGCAGAAACCCACCTCCTCGATCATCTCCAGGTCGTACTTCGTCCGCGCCAGCAGCCGCTGCGCCTCCAGCAGCTTGCCCTCCGAACGAAGCTGCAGCACCCGCTCCTCGAGATCCGCGCGCATCTTCGCCAGGATCGGCTCCAGCTCCGCCTCCGGCATCACATGGTGGACCGCCGGGAAGAGGAAGAACTGCCGCTCCTCGGCCAAGAGCTCCCCGCTCGTCGGGTTCACCAGGTCCACCCGGTCGATCTCGTCTCCGAACAGCTCGACGCGCACCGCGAACCGCTCGTACGCCGGCCACACCTCGATCGCGTCGCCGCGCACGCGGTACCGCCCGCGCTTGAATTCGATGTCCGTCCGCTGGTACTGCATCCCGTTCAGCGCCAGGAAGAAGTCGCGCCGGTTGATCGTGCTGCCCCGCGTGATCGCCAGCACCCGCTGCGAGTAGGCCAGCGGAGAGCCTAGCCCGAAGATGCACGAGACGCTCGCCACCACGATCGTGTCGCGCCGGCCGAGGATGTTGCTCGTCGCCGCGAGGCGCAGCATGTCCAGGTCGTCGTTGCGGCTCGCGTCCTTCTCGATGTAGATGTCCCGCGCCGGGATGTACGCCTCCGGCTGGTAGTAGTCGTAGTAGCTCACGAAATAGTTGACGCTGTTGGTCGGGAAGAACTCCCGCAGCTCCTCGTAGAGCTGGGCCGCGAGCGTCTTGTTGTGGCTGATGATCAGCGTGGGCTTCCCCAGCGCCGCGATCGTGTTCGCCATGGTGAACGTCTTGCCCGTGCCGGTGGCCCCCAGCAGGCACGTCGCGCCCGCCCCGGCGCGGATGTCGCGCACGAGCCCCTCGATCGCCGCCGGCTGATCCCCGGTGGGCGCGAACGGTGCTCGGAGCTCAAAGCGACCCGGGCGCGGCATGCGCGATCGTACGCCGATCGCCCCGCCACCTTCCGGAAGCCGTCCATGCCGGGCGGCCGATCGTCCATCGGCACGGCCGAGCGGAAGTGTCTGCGCCGCATCGGCATGCGCCGCGCGTGCCGCCGATCTCGCGGCGCGCCCGGAGGTTCCCCGCGCCGCGGAGGCGTCGCGGGGCTACGATTTGCCCGTCACGAGACACAGCGCCCGCCGCGGGCGCTGCTCGAACATCCCGACGCACGCCTCATGCCCGAGCTGCTGCACCGGATCATCTCACCTTTCGGGCATTGTGAAGGTTGCGTCGCATGAAGCTTTACGTAGGCAATCTGTCGTTCGACACCACCGAGTCGCAACTGCGGGACCTGTTCTCGCAGCACGGCGAGGTCACCAGCGCCGCGCTCGTCATGGACCGCGACACCGGCCGGCCCCGCGGCTTCGGGTTCGTCGAGTACGCCGACGCCAGCAACGCCCGCGCCGCCATCGAGGCCCTGAACGGGCAGAATGTCGGCGGGCGCGACCTCGTCGTCAACGAGGCCAAGGCGCGCGAGCCCCGCGCCGGCGGCGGTGGCGGCGGCTTCGGTGGCAACCGGGGCGGCGGCAGCCGCGGCGGCGGTCGCTGGTAATCGGAAGACGGCTCATTCGTCCCGAAGAGCCTGGAGTGAGAGAGCGTCGATGGCCGAGCCGGGGTCGAAAGACCCCGGCTTGTTGCCTTTTGGGCGGAACAAGAGGCGCCGGCGCGACCTTCCCGCCTCGCGACGGGGCGCGAGGGCGCCGCGCCGCGAGGTCGCCCGCACTATCCTCATTGACTCCGGAAGGCCCTTCCGGTACAAGAGCCGAGAGGCCCGACACGCGGCGCCTCCGGAAGAGAGGAGATCCATCATGATCCGTCACATCGGTTTGGGGTGTGTCGTCGCCGCCGCCTCCGTGGCCGCGGGACAGACCAGCGAGCTGTACATTAACCAGTACGACAACCGCGGCATGGTCGTGGTCCAGGGGGGCGGCGTCGTGCGCTCCTGGGACACCGTCAACCCCGGCGAGACCGCGCTCGCCGTCGCCGACACGGTCCGCACCGCCGGCAACTACTGGTTCGGCAACAACGCCACGGGCGCCGAGTACAACCTCTCGGGCAGCCCGCTCGGACCGACCTACACGATCATCGGCGGCGGCAACTGGTTCGACGGCGCCACCGACGGCCGGTTCAACTACGCCGTCCAGCACAACGGCGACTACAACCTGTACCGGTTCGACCGGGAGTGGGGAAGCCCCGAGGTCCTCTTCAACGTCGGATTCGCCACCAGCGGCATCACGGTCGATCCCAAGAACGGCACGTTCTGGGTGTCCGACAGCCTCAGCCGGCTCGTGCGCAACCTGGACCAGAGCGGCAACGAGCTCAGCTCGTTCCTGGCCGACGACGGCTCCTATGCCTACGGCCTGGCCATGGACCCCGTCGACGGCACCCTCTGGGTCGGCGGCTTCGGCTCCAACGTCATCTACCAGTACGACGCCAACGGCGACCTGCTCTCGAGCGTGGCCGTCCCCGGGATCGGCAGCGCGTTCGGCATGGAGTTCGCCGTCGCCGCCGGCGAATGCCTCGCCGACTTCAACGGCGACGGCATCGTCGATACCCGCGACGTGCTCGCCTTTCTCAACGCCTGGAACAACGACGATGCCGCGTCCGACTGCGACGGCAACGGCGTGATCGACACCCGCGACGTCATCTGCTTCCTCAACGCCTGGACCGCCGGCTGCTGAACCGGCCTCGTGACGCGGCACCGCGACGCGGCCGCCGCGTCGAGCGCGTCGAGAACAGTCGATTCGAGCGCCCCGCGATCCCGCATTCCACGGCGCACGCGACTGCCCAGCCCCCGCGGGGCTGGGCAGTTCTCTTTCTGTCTGCGCCCCGCCGCGTTCGTGCTTCGGACCGCCTTGACGCTCCGCCCGGTCCCGGATACAAGGCAGCGGGGGCTCGGCCCCCGCGCAAGCAGGAGCACGCGCATGATCCACGGACCCGGAACCGCTCTCCTCCTCGCCTTCTCGGGCGCGGCCGCCGCCCCGGCGATCGGCCAGACCAGCGAGCTCTACATCTCCCAGCACAACAGCCCGCGCATGGTCGTCGTTCAGGGCGGCGTGGTGGTGCGATCCTGGGATACGCTCCACGCCGGCGAGAACGCCCTGGCGATCTCGGGCACGATCCGGACCGCCGCGAATCGGTGGTCAGACAACGGCGGGGACGGCGCCGAGTACGACCTCTCCGGCAACGCCCTCGGGCCGGTCTACGCCTCGCCCGCCTCCGGCAACTGGTTCGACGGCACCACCGACGGCCGCTACTACAGCTATGCCGTCCAGCACAACGGCGACCACAACCTCTACCGCTTCGACCGCGACTGGTCCAACCCTCACATCGCGTTCCCACTTGCCCGCTACAGCTCCGGCGTGACCCGCGACGTCGCCGACGAGACGTTCTGGGTGTCCAACGGCGTCAACGGCATGATCTACCACCTCGACCGCTCCGGCGGGGAGATCGCCTCCTTCGACGCCCTGGACGGCGCCTATGCCTACGGCCTCGCCATGGACCCCGCCGACGGCACGCTCTGGGTCGGCGGCTCGAGCTCGAACGTGATCTACCAGTTCGACCGCGAGGGCAACCTCCTCTCGACCGTGGCCGTGGAGGGGATCTCGACCGCATTCGGGATGGAGTTCGACCTCCCGCCGCGCGAGTGCGCCGGCGACTTCGACGACGACGGCTCCGTGGACACCCGCGACCTGATCGCCTATCTGAACGCGTGGGCATCGGAAGACGCGGCCGCCGACTGCGACGGCAACGGCGCGATCGATTCCCGCGACATGATCTGCTTCCTCAACGCCTGGAACGAGGGCTGCTGACGCGCCGCCCGAAGCCCGCCGCGCCGGCCAGCAGCACCGCGAGGCCTCCGGGCCCGGGCACCACGATCTTGAACGCCTGGAAGTCGCCCTCCGGGTTGAGGCCGTAGCCCACCAAGGTCGTCCCGCCCGGCGTCATGTCGGTGACCATGTTCAGCGTCCACCCGGACGTGTCGAGCCCGTAATCGCTCAGCAGCGCGTCGGCGAGCAGGCGGGCGCCGTGGGCCTCGTCCCAGATGAACGCGATCGAGCCGAGTTCGTCGCTGAACTCGTTCTCCCGCCAGATCCCGACGGCCAACGAGCCATCGGCGTTCGACGCGATGGCGTGGCCGGTCGAGTAGCCGAGCGGCGGGGCGCCGAGCACCTCGCCCTCGCCGGCTTGCCAGCGCGCCGGCAGAAACGCCCCGCCGACCTCCGCCTCGCCCAGCGACACCAGCCCGTCGTGCGACAGCCCGAGCACCCTGCCCAGCCCGCTCCCGCCGTCGGGCGTCGCTAGCACGCTGAACCCGACGCCCCCGGTCCAGTTCACCGGCCGCGGCCCGAGCGCATCGGTCGCGTACCCGCCCAGCACGGCGCCGTCGTTCGAGACCGCCGTGCCGTTGCTGAAGAAGTCGCCGCCGGCCAGATCCCCCAGCGGCTCCTCCCCGGCCCCGGGCGTCCAGCGGAACATCTCCGACGTGTTCTCCAGGAATCCCAGCCCTCCGAACCCGGTGATCACCGAGCCGTCACCGTTGATCGAATTCGCCGAGCTCCATCCCGGCGGCGCGAAGTCGCCGGTGATGACGGGCGTGCCGTCCGGCTCCCAGCGCAGGCCGACGAACGCCGACGGCCCCGGCCCCATGCCCACGACCCACATGCCGTCGCCCGAGATGTCGTTCACCTCCGCTCCCAAGTCGAAGCCGGGTGGGAGGGCCAACGGCTCGGGCGTCGTCCCATGCCAACGCACCGGTGTCAGCCCCGCGCCGCTCCCGATGCTCCCGCCGCCCACGTACCGCCCGTCGTCGGACACGCCCGTCGCCTTGCTGAAGCGCTCCCCGCCCGCGAGCTCGCCGAGCGGGACGAACTCCACCTGCGCCGCCGCCCCGGCGCATGGCACGATCGCGAGCGCGACCGCCGACGCACGACACATCCGCGTACTCATGCTCGATCCTCCACGGCCATTTGAAACGGACGCTCGGCCCGTGTCAATCCCTTTGCACGGCGAAGGTCGCGCACGGCCCGCGGACGCACGCTCCGTGGGCGCGACGGCGACCCCACCTCGCGCCTCCGTGCTCTCGCGGGGTGCGGCGGCCTCTGCCGCACGAAATCCGAGATATGCCCGGGAGAACCCTCGAACCGGCCCGACGGCCGGCCTATCATCACCAGTTCGATCGCGAAGAGCGCCCAACCTCGGGCTCTCCGCGAAGACCCCGACGCGCGCCTCATGCCCGAGCTGCTGCACCGGTTCACGTCCACGGGCATTTGAGGAAGCGTCGTATGAAGCTTTACGTGGGAAATCTGTCCTTTGACACCTCCGAGGCCCAGCTGCGCGAGCTGTTCGGCCAGCACGGGGAGGTGACCAGCGCCGCGCTGGTGATGGACCGCGACACGGGACGCCCGCGCGGGTTCGGGTTCGTCGAGTTCGCCGACGGCAGCTGCGCCAGAGCCGCGATCGCGGCCCTGAATGGCCAGAACGTCGGTGGGCGCGACCTCACCGTCAACGAGGCCAAGGCCCGCGAGCCCCGCACCAACGGGAGCGGCGGAGGCGGCCGACGCTGGTAATCCAGACGCGGCGCACGAGAGTGGGCCGACATGGTGCGAGCGAGAGGTAGAGTCAGCCGACGAGCCGGGGCCGAGAGGTCCCGGCTCGTTCTTTGGTCCTCCGACGCACGCCCCCGGCATGGATAGGCTCCCGCAGCGTTCGCGGGCCCACCAACCAGCGAGGCCGCATGGCGGACAACTGGTACCGTCTCGACAATGCCGCGCGCGTCTTCGCCGCGCTGGCCTCGCGGCGCACCACGTCGGTCTTCCGCGTGGCGGTCACCCTCCGGCACGAGGTCGACTCCGCCCTGCTCCAGAGCGCGCTCGACGCCCTCATGCCGCGGTTCCCGTACTTCCGCGTCCGGCTGCGGACCGGCTTCTTCTGGCACTATCTGGAGCCGATCCAGGGAGCGCCCGGCGTGCGCCCGGAGCGCCGCGCCCCCTGCCGGCGCATGACCCGCGCCGAGGACGGCCCCTGGCAGCTCCGCGTGCTCGTGTTCGGCGGGCGCATCGCGCTCGAGTGCTCGCACGTGCTGACCGACGGCGCGGGCGCGCTCGCATTCCTCACCGCCCTCCTCGCCGAGTACCTGGGCCGCCGCGGCGTGCCGGGCGCGACCGACGCGCCCGCCATGCGCCCCGGCGAGGAGCCCCACCCCGAGGAGGCCGAGGACGCGTACCGTCGGTTCTACGACCCCCGCATCCCGCCGCCGCCCTTCGGCGCCCGCGCGCTCCGCCTCCGCGGCGGGGCACTGCCCCCCGACGAATGCCGCGTCGTGCTCGGCCTCGCCCCGCTCGCCCCGCTGCGAGACCTCAGCCGCGAGCGCGGCGTCACCCTCACCGAGCTGCTCGCCTCGATCCTGCTCGCCTCCGTGCTCGACCTGGCGCCCGACGCGGGGAGGCCGATCGCGGTCATGACGCCCGTGAATCTCCGCGGCGTGTACCCTTCGCGCACGATGCGCAACTTCTTTCTCTCCGTGACCGCGAGCATCGATCCGCGCCTCGGCGCCTACACCTTCGACGAGATCCTCCACGAAGTCCACCACTCGGTCCAGGGGCAGATCAGCGCCAAAAGCATCAGCCGGCAGATCCGGCGGAACGTCGGCGCCGAGCGCAACGCCTTCATCCGCCACATCCCGCTCATGCTCAAGATCCCCGCGAAGCGCCGGCTCTACACCCAGCGCTGGGGGGCCCGATACACAACCGCCCTCTCCAATCTCGGGCGCGTCGACCTGGTGGCCCCGCTCGCGGAGCACGTCGAGCGCTTCGAGGTCATCCCCAATCCGAGCGCGGCCCACGGCATCGGGTGCGCCCTCCTCGGATACGGCGACCGCCTCTCCATCACCTTCGCCGGCATCGTCGCCGGGACCGGGCTCGAGCGCGCGTTCTTCACGCGCCTGCGCCGCATGGGCGTCGCCGTCCGAGTCGAGACCAACTGAGGGGCCGCCATGCCGTACTGCTCACGATGCGGCGTCGAGGTGGTGTCGGGAGCGGAGACCTGCCCGCTCTGCAACGCTCCAATCCAGCGCCTGGACGCGGGTCCGCCGGAGCCGCCCCGCTATCCCGACGTCGCGCCCTCCGAGGAGCGGCAGATGCGCCGGCTGGTCTGGATGATCGCTACCGCCGCCCTGCTCTCCGTCGCGCTCACGCTCGTCGGGCTCGACATCGTGCTCACCGGCCGGATCTCCTGGTCGCTCTACCCGCTCACGGGGGCGGCCGTGCTGTGGCTCTTCACGACGCTCGTCGTGATCTTCGCGCGTCGGCCGATCTTCGTCATCGCCGGCCAGGCGGTCGCGACGGCGGGCTTTCTCCTCGCGATCGACGCCTTCGACGGCGACCTCGACTGGCTGGTGCCGCTGGGCCTGCCCATCGTGGCGATCGTCACCGGCGCGTCGGTGCTGGTCTGGCTCGTGGCACGCTTCAGCCGGCGCGACCCGGCGTCGATCTCCGCCTCGGTGCTCTTCGCGTGCGCAGCAAGCGCCGTCGCGCTGGACCTCCTTATCTCCAAGCATCTGGGGGCGCCCCGGCTGAGCTGGTCCTTCATCGTGCTGGGCGCGGCGCTCCCGCCGCTGGCGCTCCTGCTCTACTTCCGCCTCCGCCTGAGGCGGCGAATCCACCTCCGCCGCGTGCTGCACACCTGAAGGGCCCCGCGCCGCCCGCGCCCAGGAATGCCCGCGGGCGCCCATTGAGCCGCGCAAGCGATTCTGGTACAACGCAGGGGTGGGGCTGCCTTCCGGCGCCTCCGAATGCGGAGTCGAACCATGGTCCGGACGATCGCCACCGGGGTCGTCGGCGCGGCATCGCTCGCCGCCGGCCAGACCAGCCAGCTGTACATCAGCCAGCTCGACAGCGCCCGCATGGTGGTTGTCCAGGGGGGCGAGGTCGTCCGCTCCTGGGACACGCTCGCGGCGGGCGAGAACGCCGTCGCCGTGGGCGACGACTCCATCCGCACCGCCGGGAACCACTGGGTGGGCGACGGCGCCGGCGCCGAGTACGACCTCTCGGGCAATCACCTCGGACCGATCTACTCGATCATCGGCGGCGGCAACTGGTTCGACGGCGCGACGGACGGTCGCCACTACAACTACGCCGTCCAGCACAACGGCGACTCCAACCTCTACCGCTTCGACCGCGACTGGTCCAACCCGCACGCCCTCTTCCACCTCGGTAACGCCGCCTCCGGCGTCACGCTCGACGTCCGCGACGGCACGTTCTGGGTGACCGACAGCCTCACGCGCCTCGTCCGCAACGTCGGCCGCGACGGCGCCGTGATCAGCGCCTTCCCCGCCGACGACGGGCAGTCGGCCTACGGCATCGCCATGGACCCCGAGGATGGCACGCTGTGGGTCGGCGGCGACCAGTCCAATGTCATCTATCAGTACGACACTTCCGGCGCCCTCCTGTCCAGCGTCGCCGTGCCCGGGATCAGCAGCGCCTTCGGCATGGAGTTTCACGCGGTGATGCGCTGCTGGGCGGATTTCGACGACAACGGCGTGCTCGACACCCGCGACGTCCTCGCCTTTCTCAACGCGTGGGTCCGCGGCGACGGCGCGGCCGATTGCGACGGCAACGGCGTGCATAACACGATCGACGTGCTCTGCTTCTTCGACATGTACAACTTCGGCTGCTGAGCACGCCCGCGCCGAACCCTCCCGCGGGCATCACGCGAGAGGCCTTGCCCCGAGGGCGCCGGCGGCGCGCGGCCGCCGCGGCCGCCGGGGCCTCGGCGGACTACCTCTCCGGGATCACGCCCTCGGCCTCCCTCAGCATGCTCCGGAGGTCTCCCTGCTCCCGGGCCGGCGCGCTCGCGATCAGCTCGCGCGCCGCCTCCAGGGTCGCGAATGCCTCGTCCGTTCGACCCATGCCCTGATACGCCATCGCCAGGAACACCACGTCGTACGCGCTCGCGCTCTCGCCCGCCTGTTCGTGCAGCCGATTGCACCGCTCGAACGTCGCGGCCGCGTCCGCATGCCGCCCGACGCGGTACTGCGCGACGCCCAGCGTGTTCAAATAGCTTGGGTAGTCGGGGCTCGCGCCCACCGCCCCTTCGGCCATCCGGAGGCCTTCGTCGTAGGCCTCCCGCGGCTGATTCGGATACTGCACCCGTCCCCAGGCGAGCGAATTGAGCCAGTTGGCCTGGTCGCCGCGCGCGAGCGCTTGCTCCACGGCCAGCCCGCGCAGGTCCTCCGGCACGGCCGGGTCTTCGCGCAAGCTCGCGGCGGTCGGGCCGGAAACACGGTTGTTCGCCTCGAATGCCGCGTCGACCCAACGACGGGCCGCACGCACCCGCCGCCGCTCTAATTGCGCCGCTTCGTCGTCCCCCGAGTCGAACAGGGCCATGCCGACGCGCGGGCCGCACGCCGCGATTCCCGTCCCTCCCGGGGCAAACTCGCCCGCGAACAGCACGTCGGTGGCGCAGTCGAGCACGAGCAATGGGTCGGCGTCAGCGGCGCGGAGCAGGTGCATGTGCCCGTCGGCGCACGTCGCCAGCAGGCGCGAGCCGTCCGGATGGAACGCGAGGTCGCGCACATCGGCCGAGAGCTGCGCCGAGCCGCCGGGTCCGCCCGCCGCGGGCCATACGCGCGCGGAGCCGTCGGCGTGCCCGGCGGCGATCGTCGCCCCGTCCGGGCTGAACGCGAGGCTGGTCACCGGGCTGCCGCACTCCGCCTGGATCGGGCGCGCGGATCCGCCTTCCCCCTCCCACAACCATACCGCGCCGCCCGCGTCTCCCGCGGCGATGAGCGGGGCGGCGTCCGCCGCCGCGAGGCACGTCACCGGCGATCCGCCCGCCGTAAGGTTGCGCAGAATCGCCCCGTCCGACGCGCGGGCGACTTCAATCGAGGCGCCCCGGGCCAAAGCGAGGGCGGTCCCCTCCGGAAGCCACGCGAGGGCATCGACCGCCCCCGGTCGCTCCTGCTGAATCGCGCGGTGCGATCCCGTCGCGGCGTCGAACAGCCACACGCCGGGCGTCCGCAGCGCCGCCGCGAGCGACGTCCCATCGGCGCTGAACGCGACCGCCCCCCCCTGCTCGCCGGGGTGCGCGACGACGCGCAGCCACCGCTCGGCCCCGGTCCGCGCGTCCCAGACTTTCACGCTCCCCCAGCCCGACGTGGCGAGCAGCCGCCCGCCGGGGGCGAACACCGCCAGGTTGATGTTGTCGTTGCTCGGGGGCACGGTGCGCACCGCGGGCTCATCCGGCGTACGCCAGAGCTTCATCTCGCCGCCGGGCGTGATCGTCGCCAGGCGATCGCCGCCCGATGAGAACGCCACCTGCTGCACCCGCTCCGCATGGGCGCAGAGCACGTTCGCCAGGTCGCCGCTCTCGGCGCCGCGGAACGAGACCCACCCGGTGCCCTCACCCAGCGCGGCGATCCCCAGGCCGAAGGAGACGTCCCAGGCCGTGACGGGGCCGGTCACGCCGCGCAGCGTCGCGGTCTCGCCCCAGTCCGCGCCGTCATAGACGGTGATATACGAGGCCCACATCGTGAACGCCCGCCGCCCGTCGGGCGCGAGGATGACGCGGTCCGCGCGCGGCGCCGTCCGGCGAGCGCCGGTCAGGTAATCCACCTCCACCACGCGGGGCTCGTCGAGCACCAGCAGCCTGGGCTCGCGCGGGTGGAAGGCCAGCGGCGTGGGGGGCGTCGGGCCCATCCGCACGGTGTGCAGCCGCGCGCCTGTGCCGGCGTCAAAGACGCCCACGTCGGTGGCCCCCTCCAGCGAGCACGCCACCAGGCGCGCATCGGCGCTGAACACGCACGCACAGCCCGGCACGACACCCTCGATCGTCCATCGACGCGTCCAATCCCGGACGTCGATCGTAAGCGCGCCCCCCGAGGCGTCCGTCGCGACGATCGTGCGTCCGTCCGGAGCCAGCGCGGCGTCCGTCACGGGGCTCTCGCTGATCCGGATCCGCGACAGCTCCGCCCCGGTGTCGGCGTCCAGGGCGCGAACCCAGCCGTCGGGCGACGCCGTGAGCGCCGCCCCGCCGGACGCGTCGAAACCAAGCGCCAGTGTGCCCGGCTCCAGGCGCACCGTCGCGAGACTGCGGTCGTACAGCCCGTCCAGGTACGCCCACTCCCAGCCGCGCAGCTCCTCCGGGGCCTCGTCCAGCCGCTCGCGCAGCACGCGGCGCTGGTGCTTGTCCAGCGCCGCCCCGGCCGCGGCGATGCTCGTGCGGTACGCCAGCCGCCGCGCCGCCGCCGCGCTCTCGTCGGCCACGCGGCGCAGCTGCGCCTCACGCACCGCCAGCGAGGCGACGACGACCACGGCCACGACCAGCGTGACGAACGCCATGGCCACGCCCCCGACGAGCGCCTTGTTCCGGCGAGCGAACTTCTGCAGTTGGTAGAACGTGGTGGGGGGCCTGGCGGCGATCGGCTCGTGCGCCAAGTGGCGCCGGATGTCGGCCGCGAGGTCCGCCGCCGACTGATACCTCCGATCCGGCTCCTTCTGCAGCGCCTTGCCCACGATCGTGGAGATGTCGCCGGCGAGCGAGGGGTCGATGCCGGCCAGGGTCCGCGGCTCCTGCTCGCGGATCACCCTCGCCACCTCGGGCAGCGGCCGGTCGGTCACGTCGTACGGCAGGCGCCCCGCGAGCAATTCGTACATCAGCACGCCCAGCGCGTAGACGTCCGACCGCGCGTCGAGGTTCGATGGGTCTCCGGAGACCTGCTCCGGGCTCATGTAGGGCACCGTGCCGAGCAGTTGCCCCGCGTTCGTCTGCACCGTCGCGTACCGGATGTCCGAATCCGTCATCCGCGCGATGCCGAAGTCGAGGATCTTCGGATGCCCGACGTCGGGGCGCGAGGCTCCCTTCGTCGCTCCGTCGCACCGCCGCTCCGTCCCGCCCTCCACGAGGATGTTCGCCGGCTTCAGGTCCCGATGGATCACCCCCTTCATGTGCGCATGCTGGATCGCGTCGCACACCCGCGCGATCAGCTCCAGCCGCTCGCGCGCGCCCAACCCCGCGCGCTCCGCGTACCCCGTCAGCGTCGGCCCGCTGATGAACTCCATCGCGAAGTACGGCTGGCGGCCGTAGGGCGTGTCCTCCCAGCCGGCCTCGAAGATCTGCCCAATGCCCGGGTGCCTGAGCTGGCCGAGCACGTGGGCCTCGTGCTCGAATCGGCGCAGAAGCTGGCCCGACGCGAAGCCCGGGTACACGACCTTGAGCGCCACCCTGCGGCGAGGGCTCTCCTGCTCCGCCTCGTACACCGCTCCCATCCCGCCCTCGCCCACCAGGCGGATGACGCGATAGCGCCCGAACCGGTCCGGCACGCGCAGTCCCATGCGCGACGCGAGCGACGGCGACGCCGTGAACGGCGTCCCCTCGAGGAACCCGTCGCCCCCTCCGTCGAACGCCAGCAGCGACTCGACCTCGGCGCGCAGCGCCGGATCGCCGGCGCACTGCTCCTCCAGGTACGCCGCCCGGCGCTCCCGCGGCAGCTCCGCAGCGCCGTGGAAAACCTCCCGCGCCCGGCGCGCCTCAGCCATCCCCGTCGCCCCCCGCGCGTTCATCCGCGCCGCCCTCCAGCTCGCGGCGCAGCCACGCCTTGATGTACCGCCAGTCCCGCTCGACCGTCCGCTCCGACACCCCCAGCGCCGCCGCGGTCTCCCCCTGCGTCAACCCCGCGAAGTAGCGGAGCATCACGATCTCCCCGAGGCGAGGCTCCTCCGTCTCCAGGCGCTTGAGCGCCTCCTCGAGCGCGAGCAGGGCCTCCGGCGGCTCGTCGAGCACGATCTCCGCCTGGTCCAGGTCCACCCGGCGCATCGCGCCCCCGTGCTTGGCGGCCGCCTTCCGGCGCGCCTGGTCCACCAGGATGTCGCGCATCGCCCTCGCGGCGGCGCCGAAGAAGTGGTTCCGCCCGTTCCACCCGGGATCGCCGCTCCCAACGAGCTTGAGATACGCCTCGTGGATCAGGGCGGTGGTCTGGAGGGTGTTCCCCGGCGGAGTCCGGCGCAGACGCGCCTGGGCCAAGCGGTGCAGCTCCTCGTAGACCAGCGGGAGGAGCGCCGCCGCGGCCTCGGCGTCCCCCGCCGCGGCCGCCTGCAGCACACCGGTCACGCGCGGGTCCGGAAACCCGTCTCCCGAACCGCCGCCCGGCATGTGCCCCGTGTGCTCGCTCACGAACTCCTCACCCGCCGCATCACGGCCGCGCCGCCCCCCCCAGTGTACCGGACACCGGTCGCTCCCCGACCGCCGCGGATCTTTCTGTGCGGGCGTGTCGGGTGCGGCCCCGCGATCTCGGACTGCTCTCCGAGGGGCGGCGCGGGCCGCCCGGAGACACACACCATCGAACTCGGGAGATCGAACCATGAAGCGCAGCACACTTCTCGCTATGACCGCCGGGCTGCTCCTGGGCGCGACCGCCGCGTCGGCCCAGACCCCCTGGATGCACTCCTTTACCTACCAGGGTCAGGTCAGGCACAACGGCGCCCCGGTCACCGGCCAGGTCGACCTCGAGCTCCAGCTCTGGGATAGCGCCTCGGGCGGCCAGAAGATCGGCGCCAGCCGGCTCTACAGCGTCGCGGCCGCCGAGGGGCTCTTCGCCGTCGAGTTCGATCCGCAGCAGGAGGACTCCTTTGCCGACGGCAACGCCCGCTGGCTGGAGGTCCGCGTCCGGTATCCCGACGGCGGCACCGGCTGGGAGACCCTGCCCCGCCAGAAGCTCACCGCCGCGCCCTACAGCCTCGCGACCCGCGGCATCAACATGAGCAAGGAGGGCAGCGCCACCTTCATCAAGAACATCAGCCTCGGCGGCGACCTGACCGCGTCGGGTTGGGTGAGGTGCAAGGTGCTCCAGATCACCGGTGGCAGCGACATCGCCGAGCCGTACACCATCGCGCCCGCGGGCGACGTGGCGCCCGCGCCGGGCATGGTGGTCACGATCGATCCCGAGAACATCGGCCGGCTGCGCGTCGCGGCGGGCGAGTACGACCGCACCGTGGCCGGCATCATCAGCGGCGCGAACGGCGTGAACCCCGGCATCACGCTGACCCAAACCGGGACGGTCGCCGACGGCGAGCTGCCCGTCGCGACGGTCGGACGCGTCTGGTGCTGGTGCGACGCGGATTCTGCCGGGCCCGTCCGGCCGGGCGACCTGCTGACGACCTCGCCGACGCCCGGCCATGCGATGCGGGTCGCCGAGCACGATCGCTCGCAGGGCGCGGTGATCGGCAAGGCGATGTCGGGGCTGGAGAGCGGGCGCGGCATGGTGCTCGTGCTCGTCGGGCTGCAGTGAACCCGCCGGCGCACACGCACACACCACAAGGGAGCCACCACATGCACGCACCACGCACATCGATCGTCCGCACGGCGGCGCTGGCGCTCGCGGCTGGGACCGCCGCGGGGCAGACGCACGTCTCCGTCGATACGGGGGCCTTTCACCCCACGGGCGCACCGGGCGCCCCGTACAACACGCTGGCCTCCGGCCTCTGCGCCGCGCCCGTCGAGGGCCAGCTCGTCCTGGAAGGGGGCGCATACTTCGAGCCGGGAGTCATGAGCAAGCCGATCACCATGACCGGCCAAGCCGGGGACGTGACGATCTCGGCGCCCGCGACGGGGAGCACCACGCGGCTCAACATAGTCTCGTACAACACGCACCTGTTCGGCCAGGACAACATCCCGGGCCTGCCGCGCTGGCTCGACGAGCTCCGCGCGCTCTATATCGCTTTCGATGCCCGCGACGAGCCGGCCGACGTCTTCTGCATGCAGGAGGTGTGGGACCCCGAGCTCTTCGACCTGATCCGCATCTCATGCGCCTACCCGAGCGGCTTCTACGGCG
>DASRXL010000131.1:0-6660 GCA_035654175.1 Phycisphaerales bacterium | reverse complement strand
GCCCCGCGGCGACGCTCTCCTCCAGCGCCAGCTCCGCCCCCGACCCCAGGAACGCGTACCTCGGCAGCGATCCCGAGAGGTCGTAGGAATTGACCTTCACGTGGATGCAGTCGTTGCGGTACGCGAGCGCGTCGGCGATCTCCCCGTCGTCGAAGCCGGAGCCGTTCCACAGGAACACCTCGGCGAGCCGTGCGCCGAACGCGATGCCCACCACGTTGCTGCACATCCCCGTCGGCTCGCCCGCGCCGGCGCCCACGATCCCGGCCATGTTCGTGCCGTGCCAGTCGCGCACGCTCGGCGGCGGGAGCGGGTCCGGCTCCTCCTCGGAGCACCCGCCGCGCCCCGCCGGCTCGACCTGCCCCGCCAGGTCGGGGTGGTCCTGCAGGATCCCGTAATCCAGGATGCCCACCGTGACCCCGCGCCCGGTGAATCCGAGCTCCCACGCCCCGCACGCGCCTACCGCCTCGATGTACCACTGCTCCGCCAGGCCCTCGTCGGGGTCGCTGAAGTAGGCGCACCCCGCGTTGAAGCCGCCGCCGGCGCACGCGCCGGGACAGTCGTTGAGCCCGTTGGCGAGGTTCACGGGCGCGGCGATCGATCCGACGACGAGGGCGGAGACAGCGAGGGACGGCATGTGAGGCGCCTTGTGTGCTCGGCGGCCTCGTGCCGCCGGGGCGCGCCGGACCGGAGCGGCGGGGCGCCCTGAGGAGGCGGAGTCGCGGCCGAGTCCCGTCGGCCTTCGGCCCGCGCGGGGGCGGCGGCGAGAGAGCCGTCGCTCGGAAGGGCCCGCGTGCGTTCTCTCCAGACCGGAGGAAGCATGGTGCAGACGTACCCCGAGATCGCGCGTTGTCAAGCTGCACAGGCCGATATGGGAGATTGCACCCGCCAAATGGCCAGGCGTGCGCGCGCTCCGCCATGAACGGCGCGTGTGCGCCCGCTCATCGGAACGTCATGAACGGCGCCCGCACCCGCGGGTCAGTCCACGATGCGCACGCGGCTGATGCCCTCGACGAGCAGCTCGTAGACCAGCTCGACGTCGGCGTCCACCATGCGCACGCACCCCATCGACTTCTGCTGGCCGATGCTCCCCGGATCGATCGTGCCGTGGATGCCGTAGCCGGTCTTGATCGCGTCCTCGCCCAGGCCGTCGATGCCGATCCACCGCTCCCCGATCGGGTTCTTCGGGTCGTCCTTGTCGAACTTCTCGCCCGTGCGCGGGTTGACCCAGTGGGGGTTGACCAGCTTGCTGTCGCGCTTCACGATGAAGCTGCCGGTCGGGGTCGAGTTGTCCTCGCCGAGCCCCACCCGGAACGAGCGGACGTACATCCACGCGCCCTCGTCCTCGGGCGCGCCCGCGTAGAGGTCGAGCCGGTAGTCGTTCTTGTGCACCACCGCGTGGAACGGGCCGCGCACCAGCTTGAGCTTCTGCCCGAGCTGGATCCGGTTGGGGTCCGAGATGCCGTTGACGCGCTGGATCAGCCGCCAGTCGGTCGCCAGCCCGAGCTTGGCCGGCAGGGTCGAGAGCCGGTCGCCCGAGCCGATCGCGTACGTCTCCACCATGGGATCGCCCGCGACCACCTTCGAAGAGAAGAGCAGGTCCTGGTTCAGCTCCGTCAGACGCGCCCGCAACTGCGACCTGTCGCCCTCGCTCAGGCGCTCGTCGCCCAGCGCCCGGCTCAGGATCGACCTCGCGCCCACCGGGTCGTTCGCCGCGAGGCGCTGGTCCGCGGCGGTCGTCACGCGCGAGAGCTCGCTCGGCGCCGGGGGCGGCGAGATCGGCTCCGTCGCGATGCCCTGGCCGCTCCCCCCGCCCAGGCTCTCGCCCAGGCCCGTTGGCGAGCCGAGCGTCGGGGGGCCACCGGCCGGCGAGCCGCCGGGGATCTCGGCCTGCTGGCGATCCGCCTGCGAGATCACGACCGGCGGGTCGTCGGCCGCGGGCTTGCGCAGCGTCAGCGCCGGCGGCGAATCGGCGTCGCCGGCGTTCGAGCCGCGGTGCGCGCTCGACGACCGGCGATCCGGCGCCGGCTGGGCGCCCGGCCGGTCGAAGGGATCGTCGAGGACATGATCGGCCGCGGCCTCGGCGCTCTCGGGCGCCAGGGGGCTCCGGCCCTCGTCGCCGCGAGTGAAGTACCAGGTGGCGGCCGTGCCGGCCACCAGGATCACGCCCGCGATTGCCAGCGGCGGCATGCGGAACCCGCGCCGGCGGTGCGTGCGCACGACCGCGCGTCCGGCGGAGGCGACGCGGGGAGATTGAGACGGGAGCGCCATGCGGCAATACCTCCGTGGATCGTGGGCCGCTTCAGCCCGGGTCGCCGGCGCTGTCCGTCGCGCGGCAGTCAATCAGGCGGGCGCATGTGGCCAGCGCGTCCACACGCTGGTCGTGCGCCTCCATCGGGACATGCTCGAGCACCTGGGCCTCGAACGCCAGCCCCAGCGCCGGCCCCCGCCGGGCCGTGTTGCCGAGCACGCGATCATAGAAGCCCCCGCCGCGCCCGAGGCGGCCGCCTAGGGCGTCGAAGGCGAGCCCGGGCACCAGGAAAAGCTCCACCTCCTCCAGCGCGATCGGCTGGAGGGTGGCCCGCGGCTGGCGGACCCCGCGCTCGGTCGCCCCGAGGTCCTGGCGCAGGTCCGTGATCGGCACCGGCAGGATCGCCCGCCCCGACCAGTCGGTGCTCGGGATGCACACCACCACGCCGCGCGCCAGCAGGGCCTGGATCAGCGGCTCGATGTCCACCTCGGAGCGCATCGGCGCATACGCCAGGACGCTCGCGGCACGCGCCAGCGGCTCCCAGGCGAGCGCGCGCTCGCAGACGGCGCCCGAGAGCCGGCCCCGCTCCTCGGGGGTCATCGCCGCCAGGCGCTTGCGTACGAGCCCCCGGAGACCCGACTTGGCGTCCTCGATCGAATCGGTCATGAGCATCACGGAGAGCTGATATCGGCTGAATCGGGCCCGGTTGACGCAGCTTTGGGCGAAGGCGGCGCGGAGCTGTGCCCGGGAGCGCCCGAAGCCAGTGACTCCCGCAGCGCCCGCACCCGCCCGAGCCGCTCGCCCATGGCCCGCTCCGCCCCCGCGTCGGTCGGCTCGTAGTACCGCCGGCTCACCCCGAGATAGTCCTGGCCGGTGACCGGCAGGCCCTCGACCCGGTCCGGCGCGTCGTGGCTGTAGGCGTAGCGCTCGCCCTCGCGCTCGCGCATGCGCACCCCCTCGCCGATGGGCGAGCTGTTGGCGTCGCGCAGGTGGAGCGGGACGGCCACCGTGCGACCCTCGCGCACGTCGGCGAGGGCGGCCTCGATGGCGACATACGAGGCGTTGCTCTTGGGGGCCAGGGCGAGGTACGTGGCGCACTGGGCCAGCGTGATCCGCGCCTCGGGCATGCCGATCCGCTCCACCAGGCTCCAGGCCGCCTGGGCCACCATGATGCCCCGCGGATCGGCGTTGCCGATGTCCTCGCTCGCGAGGATCGCAAGCCGGCGCGCGATGAAGCGGGGGTCTTCCCCGGCCTCGAGCATGCGCGCGATCCAGTAGAGCGCCGCGTCCGGGTCGCTCCCGCGCACGCTCTTGATCATCGCGCTGATCGCGTCGTAGTGCTCGTCGCCGGTCCCGTCGTAGACCGCGGCCTTCTGCTGGATCGAGTCCTCCGCGACCGCGCGATCGATGATCCGCGCCCCTTCTTCCTGCCTCCGACGCTCCGACGCTCCGTCGCTCCGTTGCTGCGACAACACCGCGACTTCCAGCGCATTGAGCGCCCGGCGCGCATCCCCGTCGCTCTTGACGGCCCACACCCGCAGCGCTCCCTCCGTCACCGTCAGGTCGAGCCTGCCGTAGCCGCGCTCCGGATCGGCGATCGCCCGGCGCAGCACGCCGACGATCTCCTCCTCCGTCAGCGGCTCGAGCCGGAAGAGCGTGCTCCGGCTGACGAGCGCCGAGTTGCAGGAAAAGAGCGGGTTCTCCGTCGTCGCCCCGATCAGCGTGATCACCCCGCGCTCCACGTCCGAGAGCAGCACGTCCTGCTGCGCCCGCGTGAAGCGGTGGATCTCGTCGAGAAACAGGATCGTCCGACTGCCCCCGAGCTCCAGCCGGCGCGTCGCCTCGTCCACGATCTCGCGGATCCGCTTCACGCCCACGCCCGCGGCGTTCTCGCTCTCGAAGTGCCGCCCCGTGTACCCGGCGATCAGCCTCGCCAGCGTCGTCTTCCCGGTCCCCGGCGGCCCGTGCAGGATCACCGAGGTCATCACCCCGGCGTCGAGCATGCGCCGGAGCAGCTTGCCCTCTCCGAGTATGTGCGACTGACCCGCGAACTCCTCCAGCGCGCGCGGGCGCATCCGCACCGCCAGCGGCTCGGCCGTCCGGCGCGCCGCCTCCCTCCGGCTTGCCCACAGGTCGCTCATCGCCTCATCCTAAGAGGCTCCGAACCGCACAATCCGAGGAGCGCAATCCGGCGCGTGAGTGACGGCTCACTTTGCGAACGCTAACATAGCCCGTGTCGATCGCGTTCTGGGTCATCGCGGCGCTCGTCCTGTGGTCCCTATGGGTGGTCTTGGCCCACTGGCTGAGCGCGAACCCGCGCGGCGATCCGGTCACCGGTCTGGGCTGGAGGCTTCTCCGCCTGTACGCCCGCGTGGTGCACCGCCTCCGGGTGGAGGGGCTGGAGAACGTGCCCCGCGCCCGCCGGCCGGGCCCGCTGGTGGTGGTTGCGAACCACACCGCGGGCGTCGATCCGCTCCTTATCCAGGCGGCGTGCCCCTTCTTCATCCGCTGGATGATGGCCCTCGACATGCGCCTCCCCGCGCTGGAGTGGTTCTGGGTCTGGGTCGAGATCATCAGCGTGGACCGCGAGGGACGGGAGGTCGTCGCCACGCGCGAGGCGATCCGCTACCTCGCCGACGGCGGCGTGGTCGGGATCTTCCCGGAGGGCAACCTCGAGCGCCCTGCGCGCCACATCCTGCCCTTCCTGCCCGGGATCGGTCTGATCGTGCACCGGAGCAAGGCGCCGGTGCTCCCGGTCGTCGTCAGCGACACGCCGCAGGTGGACCCCGCGTGGTCCAGCCTGTGGCGCCCGAGCCGCGCCACGGTCCGGTTCCTGCCGCGGGTGGACTACCAGGGCAGCGGCCTGCACTCGGCGGCGATTGCCGAGGACCTCCGCCAGCGCTTCGTCACAGCCACCGGCTGGCCCCGGTGCGACATCGTGGACGGGCTGGGCAGGGGCGGCAAGGGCAAATAGCCGATCAGCGCGCGGGCGAATGGCGAGCGCGGGCCGCCGGTGTGCCGGTTGCGGACCGACTCAGCCGAGACCGCCCTTGAAGCCCTGATTCCCGAACTTCTCGCGCAGGCGGCGCAGCGCGGGCGTCTCCTTGAGGATCTCGTCCGGCGAGCGGGTGTCGCGCTCCGGCCCGCGCCGGAACCCGGACCGGTCGGGCAGGCCCTTGGGCCGCTTCGTGGGTGTGCGCTGCTCGCCCGCCGGGGCCTCGCCCTCGGCCGGCTCGGGGCGCGGCTTGGCCTGCTTGATCGACAGGCTGATCCGCCGGCTCTCCGGGTCGATCTTGAGCACCCGCACGGTCACGATCTCGTCCTGCTTGAGCACGTCCCCGACGTTCGCCACCCGGCGCCAATCCACCTCCGAGATGTGCACCAGCCCCTCGACGCCCGGCGCCACCTCCACAAACGCGCCGAACTCCATCAGCTTGGTGACGCGCCCGGTGACGTCCGCGCCCTCCTTGATGTCGCCCGCGGCGGTCTGGAAGGGGTCGTCCGCGAGCTGCTTCATGCCCAGCGAGATGCGGTTGCCGTCCCAATCGAGCTTGAGCACCTGCACCCGGACGCGCTCGCCCTCCTTCACGTGCCTCGCGACGTTCTTCTCGCCCATGTGCACGCGATCGTGCGTGAGATCCGAGATGTGCACCAGCCCGTCCACGCCGCCGAGATCCACGAACGCGCCGAACGGCATGATCTTGCGGACCGTGCCCTCGACAACGTCGCCCTCCTTGAGCGTGTCGCGCAGCTGCGACGCCTTCTCCGCACGCTCGGCCCGGAGCATGTCGCGCCGGCTGAGGACGATGTTGCCCTTGCCCGCCCGGTCGATGCGGCTCACCGTGCAGGTGAGCTTCTCGCCCACGAAGGCCGAGAGGTCCTCGATCCGGTCGAGCGAGATCTGGCTCGCGGGCATGAACGCCCGGTGCCCGGCGACCTCGAGCTCCAGCCCGCCCTTGTTCACGCCCGTCACCCGGGCTTCGACCGTCTGCCCGGGCTCGAGCATCTCCCAGTCGGCCTTCTGGATCGCGCCGGGGCGCGAGCAGATGAAGAGCGACTCGGAGGACTCGTACCGGTTGACGACGACCTGCAGCTCCGCGCCCACCGTCGGCAGCTCGTGCTCGCCGAACTGGATGCGCTCGAGCACCCCCAGCTCCTTGGGCCCGAACTCCACGAAGATGTCGGTCGGGCCGACGCTCACGACGCGACCGGTGCGGTGCTCGCGACCGGCCTGCACGACCCGCGGGCCGCGGATCTTTGGCCGGTGCGCCGCCGCCGTGTCGGCCTCGTGCGCCAGGTCCTGCATCGCCGCCTCGATCTCCGCCTCGATCTCGGGGGAGAGGTGGGGCTTTGCGGTGACGCCGGTCGCGCCGGCACGCTCGGTGTGGTTCTCGGATCCTGGATGCATGTTT
>DASRXL010000130.1:0-19434 GCA_035654175.1 Phycisphaerales bacterium | reverse complement strand
CCGAGGGGCGCACGGTGATCGAGGTGATGCCGGACCACGCGAGCTTCGCGGTGCGGATCAGCGGCATGCCGGAGATCCACACGATGGCCGCGGCGACCGGACCGGTGATCGCGATGGAGACCCCCCGCGCCGGCCCGGGGCACCGCGCCGGCCCCTACGACTGGGCGAGGACGCTGCGCCACGAGTTCATCCACACGGTGACGCTGTCGCGCACGCGGAACCGGATCCCGCACTGGTTCACCGAGGCCGCGGCGGTGTGGGGCGAGGGCGGCCCGCGCCCGCCGGAGTGGTGGACCTTGCTCGCGCGCGCGTACGAGCAGGACGCGCTCTTCGACATGGAGACGATCAGCCTGCGCTTCGTGCGCCCGCTCACGCCGACCGATCGCACGCAGGCCTACGCGCAGGGCCACTGGATGTACGAGTACATGGTCGAGCGCTTCGGCGTGGAGGCGCCGCTTGCCCTGATGGACCTGTACGCCGAGGGCGTGAGCGAGCGCGACGCGATGCCTCGCGTGCTCGGAATCCGCCAGGACGAGTTCTTCGCGGACTTCAAGGCGTGGGCTGGCGGGGAGCTGCGCGAGGCCGGGATGCTCCCGCCCGAGGGGGCGCCCCTGCTCGGCGACCTGCTCGCCGAGCCCGAGAGCGCGTCGCCGGAGGAGATCGAATCGCTGCTCGCGCAGCACCCCGAGCACCCGGAGCTCCTCGGGCTGGCCGTGCGCCGAACGGTGGACGAGGCCGGGGGCGAGCCCGACGCGGCGATGATCCCGCTCCTGGAGCGGTACGCCGGGGCGCGCCCGGTGGACCCCGCGCCGCGCAAGCTTCTCGCGCGGCTCGCGCTCCGCGGCGAGATGGACGACGCGCCCGGGCGCGCGATCGAGCACCTCGAGTTTCTCGACGAGCGGGAGCTGCGCTCCCCCGCCTACGCGCTCGCGCTCGCCGAGCGCTACGCGCTCGCGGGCGACCTCGGCCGCGCGTGGGCCAAGGCGACGCGGGCGAAGCTGATCGCGCCCTTCGACCCGGGCGCGCGGGAGCAGGCCGCGAGGATCGCGATGCTCAGGGGCGACCTCGCCGGCGCTGAGCGGGAGCTCGTCGCCCTGACCAAGATCGAGCCGGACCGCGAGCTGCACCAGCGGCGCCTCGGGGCGCTGCGGGCGAAGATGGGGGAGTGAGCAGGCTCGCGGTCACCGCCTCATCTCGCCTGGGGCGTGTGGCGGCTCCGCATCGGTGCCGCGACGCGGCGGGCAAACCATCACAAGAGTCGGACCCGCCGGTACAATCAGAGCCATGGCTGACCGGACTGAGGATGTCGAGTCGATTGTGCGGCGCGCCGCGGAGGCCTTGGTCGCGGCGGGCGCTCGCGAGGTCTACGTCTTCGGCTCTTGCGCGCGCGGCGACGAGAGCCAGGGCTCGGACCTGGATTTGGCAGTCTCCGGGATCCCGCCCTCCCGCTACTTCGCGGCGGCTGGCGCGGCGCAGGAGGCGGCGAGCGGGACGGGCCGGATGGTGGACGTGATCGACTTGGACGTGCGCACGCCTCTCACCGAGTATCTGCGCGTGTCCGGGAGCCTCTGTCGTGTCGCGTGATCTCCGCCGGCTCGTCGAGGGCCAACTGGAGCAGTTAAGCCGCCTGGTGGCGGACCATCGCGACGGCATCGAAGCCGTGCTGGGCTCCTCACCCGGCCTGTGGGAGCGCGAAGCCCTCGGGACGGCACTGCACTCGTTCTAGACCGGGATGGAGTCGATCATGCGCAGCATCGCGATGATCTCGCCCGGAGGATTCGTGAAAGGCCCATCCTGGCACGCCGATCTACTCGATGCCATGCGCTCGCCTACCCCCGACCGCGCGGCCCTGCTCTCCCCCGAGCTCGCCCGCACGCTCAGAGAGTTTCTGGAATTCCGCCACAGGTTCCGAAATCTCTACGGGTTCGAACTCGAGTGGGAGCGCATGCGCCCGCTCGTCGAGAAAATGGCCCCCACTCTCCAGGACTTCGACGCGGCCGTCCGAGTGCTCCTCCGCACGCTCCCCGCGGAACGATAGTGCTCGCCTTCGTGATCCGAGCGGTCGCCTCCAGCACCTCGACCCGCGATCTCCAACCGTTCCTCGGCCGCGGCGTGGAACGGCGGACGCTCGGCGGGCGACTGGGACGGAGCCTGTGCAGGGCCGCATAGACTTGCCCGATGGCGAAGAAGCCGCAGACCAGAGCCCGTCCCGGCAGCCCCGGCACGGGAGAGCAGGAGTCGGGCGGGCGCGTGCGGCTGCAGCGGTTCCTCGCCGACGCGGGCGTCGCCTCCCGGCGCGCCAGCGAGCTGCTGATCGAAGAGGGACGCGTCAAGGTCAACGGGAAGACGGTGCACGACCTGCCCGCGTTCGTCAGGCCGGGCGAGGACCGGGTGCAGGTGGACGGGCAGCCGATCGCCGGCTCCGAGCGGCACGTGTATGTGATGCTCAACAAGCCCGGACGCACGCTCTCGACAGTCGAAGACGAGCCGGGCGCCGCCCGCCGCACCGTGCTGGACCTGGTGGAGCACCCCTCGGGCGTGCGCCTGTACCCCGTCGGCCGCCTCGACTACGACACGCGCGGCCTGGTGCTCCTGACCAACGACGGCGAGCTCGCCAACAGGCTCACGCACCCCCGCTTCGGCGTCGAGAAAACGTACCACGCGGTGGTGAAGGGCTACCTCGAGGAGGACGCGCTCGCCAGGCTCGAGAAGGGCATCTACCTCGCCGAGCGCCGCGAGGGCCGGACGGTCGGCGCGACCCGCGCCGCCCACGTCGGTCTCAAGCTCATCAAGCGCGACCGCGACCGCACCGTGCTGGAGCTGACGCTCAAGGAAGGGCGGAACCGGCAGGTCCGGCGCATGCTCGCCGCGGTCGGTTCCCCCGTCAAGAAGCTCGAGCGCGTGGCGATGGGCCCCCTCCAGCTCAAGGGCCTGGCCGTCGGCGAATGGCGTGAGCTCACGAGGGTCGAGTTGCAGGCGCTCCGCCGGGCGGTCGATAAGGCTGGGAAGGCCGCCGGCAGCGCGGCCCTGGGCGGCACGACGGGCCGCCCGAAGGGTGCCGCCGGCCCCGGCGCCGGAAGCGCCGGCGGGCGGGCCGGGCCCGGAGGCAAGCCCGGCGCCGGCAAGGCGGGGGAGCCGGATCGGCGGCGCGGCGCCGGGCGCGCCGGCCCGACGCCCCGGAAGGCGGCTCGGTCGGAGAAGCGGCGGTGAAGAGCTTGCAGGAGAGGCTGGAGACCGCGGCGGCGAGCTTCGCGGAGCAGAAAGCCCCGGGCACGGGCACGCTGCTGCGGCGCGCGCTCCACGTCGTCATCACCAGCCACATCTCGCGCATGGCCGCGGCCCTGTCGTACCGCACCGTCTTCGGCCTCATCCCCGTGCTCGCGATCGGCGTGGCGTTCCTGGGCGGGTTCGCCACCGACGAGCAGGTGGAGGAGGTCGTGCTCAACGTGCTCGACTTCACGGGCCTGGCCGACATCGTGGTCGAGCCCGAGGCGATCGAGGCCGAGCCCGCCGCCGACGGCGTCGCCGGGCCGGCGTCGCCCGAGGAGCTCTCGCAGACCGCCAAGCTCGACGAGTGGCTGCAGCTCCTGGTGACGAAGGTGCGCGGCGTGTCGTTCGTCGCGATCGGGCTGACCGGCCTGCTCACGCTCATCTACGCGGCGCTCTCGTTCATGGTCGAGATCGAGCGGGCGGCGAACACGATCTACCACGCGCCGACGGGCCGCTCGTGGGTGCGCCGGGTGACGCAGTACTGGACCACGCTGACCCTGGGCTCGCTGTTCCTGGTCGGGACGTTCTATATCGGGAGCCGATTCCAGGGCGCCGTCGCCTCGCTCGACGACACGCCGAAGAAGGCCGCCGCGGACAGCACGCCCCGCGACGACCCCGGGGCGATCGACTCCGAGGCGGCGAAGCTGCTCGCCGCCGATCCGGAGCCGGACGCCGGCCGCGATGCGATCGTCCGAGAGGGCGGGCCCGACGACGCCGGCGCGGACTCCTCAGAAGAGGAGGCAACCGCTTCGCAGGAGCTGTCGGGCGAGGGCTTCATGGCGGCGGCGGCGGCTGTCGTCGTCAGCACGATCATCAGCTTCCTGCTCCTTCTCTTCCTGTACATGACGATCCCGAACGCGCGCGTCTCGGTGCAGTGCGCCGCCATCGGGGCGGCGTTCGCGGCGCTCATGTGGGAGGCGGGCAAGCAGGGCTTCACGCTCTTCGTGGTGCACTCGGCGGCGCAGCGGCTGTACGGGGCGATCGCCCTGGTCCCCCTCTTCCTGCTCTGGGTCTACATCACGTGGATCATCGTGCTCTTCGGGCTGCAGATCAGCTACGTGCTCCAGAACTTCCGGACATTCTCGATCCCGGAGAGCGAGCAGACCGGGCCGGTGATCGTGGACCCGCTGACGCTGCTGCGCGTCGCGGCGGTGGTCGCGCGCCGCTTCGGCGCCGGCAAGACCGCCTCCGTGGGCGAGGTGGCCGAGGCCGTTGGCGCCGACGAGAAGACCTCGCTGCTCATGCTCGATAAGCTCGCCGAGACGGGCATCGTGCATCGAGTGCCCCTGGGCCAGGACTGCGAGGAGTTCTCGCTCGCGAGGCCCGCGGACGAGATCGCCGCCACGGAACTCCTCGAACTCGCCGGACGTATGGCCGGCGGCACCGGCTCGCGCGAGGACCCGGACCGGCTGACGGCGCTGCGTCGGGCCCAGCTCGATGCCGCGGCCGGGGTCACTCTCGCGGACCTGGTGGTCCGGTCGGAGCCGCCCGGCGACCCGCGGAGCGGGAACATGGCGATCACAAGGGCCGAACCCACACCCGCGATGTGAGTGGCCGCGCCCGCGCGGGAGTCCTATGCTTCCGCCCTTTTTGCGCCCCCAAGCGGATGGTGACGAATCACCCGCGGCTTCTGGGAGGGGGTCGGGGCGGCCGCGGGACCGGTCGATGACGGAGATCCGACCCATGCTTGGAGCCCACATGGAGGTTTCCCGCGTCAAAGAGTTCTCCGTGTATCTCGCCGACCGGCCGGGCGAGCTGGCCGGGGTGCTCGAGGCGTTGGCGGCGGCGGGCGCGACCGTCACGGCCATGTCGGTCGTGGAGGTGAACGGGCGGGGGCTGGTTCGCCTCCTCGCGGAGCCGGAGGACACCGTCCGCCGCGTCTGCGAGGGCATCGGCGAGACGGGGGCCGGGCCGGTTTCCGAGGCCGAGGTGCTGGCGGTTCACCTGGGGGGCAACCCGGGAGTGTTCCGCCAGGTCGCTGTGCGGCTGGCCGACGCGAAGGTCAACGTGAAATACGCCTACCAGAGCCCCGCCTACAACGGCACGGGGGCCAGGTGCATCCTGCGGGTGGACGAGGCCGACCGGGCGGAGGCGATCATCCGCGAGGTGGTGTAGGGGCGATCGGGCCTCGTGATCGCTCTACGATTGAGAGACCCGCACGAAGGAGCTTTCCATGGGCATCGAGCTCGCCCTGCCGACCGACATGGCGCTGACCACGCAGCTGCAGCGCGTGATCAACTGGGCGCGGCGGAGCTCGCTGTGGCCGATGCCCTTCGCGACCGCCTGCTGCGGCATCGAGCTGATGGCGACCGCGTGCAGCCGCTACGACCTCGCCCGCTTTGGGGCCGAGGTCATGCGCTTCAGCCCGCGCCAGAGCGACCTGCTCATCGTCGCCGGGCGCATCGGGATCAAGATGCTCCCAGTGCTCCAGCGGATGTACGAGCAGATGACCGAGCCCAAGTGGGTGATCTCGATGGGCGCGTGCGCGTCGACCGGCGGCGTGTTCGACACGTACGCGTGCGTGCAGGGGTGCGACCAGTTCATCCCGGTGGACGTGTACATCCCCGGCTGCCCCCCCCGCCCCGAGATGCTCATCGACGGCGTGATGACGATCCAGCGGATCATCGACGAGGAACGCATCCCGCCCAAGGGCCCGGACGGCAAGCGCATCCCGCTGGGCATCGCCGTGCAGCCGAACTACACGCCGCGCCCGCAGCCGGTGGGGCTGACGGTCGGGCGCTGACCCGGTGCGACCCGCACAATCCGACGCTCAACGACCGCCCGAGCATGTCGGTGGCGCCCGCCGGATTCCGGGCGCCCAAGCCATCTACGCTCCCTCATGGACACCGGCATCAAGGATCGCGCGGCGGTCGTCGCGGCATCAAGCAAGGGACTGGGCTACGCCATCGCGCACCGGCTCGCGCAGGAGGGCTGCCGGGTTGTGGTGAGCGCTCGGACGGAGCGCGACGTAGCCGCGGCCGCGGAACAAATCGCGGCCGAGACGGGGGCGCTGGTGGAGGCGATCCCGGCGGACGTCGCCACCGGCCCGGGGTGTGCGCGGCTGATCGCTGAAGCGGCCGAGCGGCTGGGAGGCGTGGACATCCTCGTGACCAACACCGGCGGGCCGCCGCCGGGACGGTTCGACGCGCTGAGCGAAGAGCAGTGGGCGAGCGGGTTCGAGTCTACCCTGCTCAATGTCGTGCGGCTGATCCGCGCCGCCGTGCCGCACATGCGGGCGCGGCGCTGGGGACGCATCGTCAATGTCACGAGCCTGTCGGCGCGCCAGCCCATCGAAGGCCTGCTGCTCTCGAACGCCTTCCGCGCGGCCGTGCACGGCGTCGCCAAGACGCTCTCGCGCGAGCTCGCGCCCGACGGGATCCGCGTCAACAACGTGTGCCCCGGCATGCACGCCACTGATCGGCTGCGCCACCTCGCCGAGATCCGCGGGCGCGAGGCGGGGATCTCGACCGAGGCGGCGCTCGACAGGCTCGCGGCGAGCATCCCCCTGGGCCGGCTCGGGCGGCCCGAGGAGCTCGCCGCGGCGGCTGTGTTCCTGTGCTCCGAGCCGGCCGGCTTCATCACCGGCCAGAGCATCATCGTGGACGGCGGCGCGAGCACGTTTCTGACTTAATTCGCATCATCGCGGGCATGCGGAGATCCTGAACCAAGGCAAAGGTCCATCGGCAACAGACGAAGCCGGATCGACACGGAGAAGAACTGAGCAGGCCCACCCGTGCTCCTTCATCCGTGTCCATCCGTGTTCACCTGCGGTCCGATGGGCTCTCTCCGCATGCCCCGCGGTCGATTCGAGCTTCAACCGTCGCTCTTGGCCCCCTGTCTGAGCGCAGTCTCGATTCGATCCAGGGGCTCGGCAGGGATCGCCGGCTTCACCTTGCGCAGCATCTCCATGAACGCGGCGATCTCCTCCGGCGCCACCGGGAATCCGGTGTTCTGGCCCGAGTCGGAGCTGGTGGCGATCGGCTCGCCCGCGCTGTCGAGGAAGACGAACCATGGGATGCCCCCCTGCTGCGAGCCGCGCATCTCCAGGAGCACGTCGCCGCCGCCGATCGTTCGGTCGGTGTCGATCTTGACATCCACGAAGTGCTCCGCGAAGAGCGGCGCCATGTCGTCGCGCGCGAGGAAGGCCTCGAGCTTGTGGCACCACCCGCACCAGGGGGCGCCGAAGTGGACGAAGGCCGCCTTGCCCTCGGACTTCGCACGGGCGAGGCCCTCCTCCAGGATCCCCGTCGCGCTCCGGTACTCGGCCTGGTGCGTGGTCAGGAACCCGAGCACCTTCTCCACGTTGTGCGCGGGCTGCGCGCCCTGCGGGTTCTCGAGCGAGCCGGTCTCCTGGTTCGCGACCACATTGCCGTCGGCGTCCAGCACCGTCAGGAACGGCACGCCGCTGGCCTGGAGGTCCGCCCCATACTTCGCGGCAAGCTCCATGTGCTTGTCGAACCGGCCGATGTCGATGTGCACCACGTCGTACTCGTAGAGCAGCTTGGCCCGGATCTCGGGGTTGCTCCCCGAAAGCTCGTGCAGCTTGATGCACCAGCCGCACCAGTTGGCTCCCCACTGGATCAGCACGCGGCGGTTCTCCCGCCCCGCGGCGGCGAGAGCGTCGGCGATCTGCCGCTCGCCGTCCGCCGACTCGTCATACACCGGCGCCGCCTCCGGCTGCGCGGCCGCCGCGGAAGGCGGGACCTCCTGGCCGCGGGCGGGACCGGCGGAGAGCATCATCACGAGGGCGAGCAGGGCGCAGCGGTGCATGGCAGAGCTCCTTTCAAGTGAGCGAACGCCTAGGCGAGCGGCAAGAGCGGCGGCGCCCTTCCCGTCAGCCGGTCCTCGGCGATCGCGAGCCGCTCGCCCGCGCGCCCGAGGCACTCGATCGATTCTTCGCGGGCCAGGTCCGCGGCGGCGGACCAGGCCCGGTTCAGACTCCGCTCCCCCGCCGCGAAGCTGTCCATGAAGCCCGCGTACCGTCCCAGGCCCATCTTCGCCACCAGGCGCTCGCGCGAGTCGAGGACCACCGGCGCCAGGTCCTGCAGCGCTGCCCCCAGGCGCTCCACCACGGCCCGGCACGCCTCCTCGTCGCCGAACTGGGCCGTCTCCTCGACCAGCGCGCGCGCGGCCGAGCGAAGCCCTCGCACCGCCGCTTCGGGCGACAGCGCGTCGGGCGCGGCGGGCCGCTGCTCCGCCAGGCGCGCCGCACGGGCCGTGCTCAGCCTCGCGAGAATCGCGCCGGCGAGCAGCCCGACCGCCGCGCCCATGAACTGCGGGAAATGGGTCCAGCGGCTCAACTCGAAGGTCTTGACGCGCACCCGCCGCACCCCCGCCTCGCGGAGCCGGGTGACGACCTCCGGCGTGAGGGCGTCCCCCGCCGCCGCGATCGGCCCGCCGTCCTCGGCTTCGCCCGCCGGGGCGGCGAGCACGGCGTACTCGGGCTCCTGGCCCGGCGTTCCGCCGACCTGGAAGCGCTCCGCGCCGCCCTCCGCGGGCACGACCCACACGTAGGCGGTCGTCGCGGCGACCACGCCGACGCCCAACGAGACCCAGATGAGCACGAGCCCGAGCAACCGCATGGCCTCTCCCTCTCGTCAACCGGCCGCCAAGATGAAGACGTTGAAGACCAGCGCCAGGATCGACTCGCCCACGATCAACCCCGCGGCGAAAGGAACGCCCCACTCCTCCGTCCAGCGCGGGCCCTTGAAGGCGCGAAGGAGGATGTTCGCGATGCAGCCGATGCCGTATGTCGCGATGTACATGAAAGGCAGGTACATGCGCAGCCCCACGAGCACCCCCAGGCCCGAGAAGGATCCGAGGCCGAGCAGGACGCCGAGGGCCGCCCCCAAGCCGTAGAGCGCATAGGGCATGTCGCCGCCCTGCACGCCGCGCACGATCGCCTCGAGAGCCTGCGCCTGCGGGGCCCCGGTCGTGGTGCCTGGGCCGATCGGGATCCCGGTGGTCTTCAGATTCGCGCCGACGATGATGAGGATCGTGAGCATCGTCACGACGGGGCCGATGGGCACCACGGCCAGCTCGGTGATCTGCTGACGGATCGGCTTCGCGCCCACCATGTGCCCGGTCTTGAGGTCGGACATCATGTCGGAGGCGAGCGTGACGGCGACGCACAGCGCCGCACCGATCAGCACGGCTCCCATGACCGCGCCCGTGCCCGCCAGCAGCAGCACGAGCACCACCGTCAGCAGCGCCACGCCCGAGATCGGAGACCAGTCGGTCATGCCGGTGCACTGCGCGATGATGATCCCCGCGAACCAGATCCAGAGGATCCCCACGAGCGCGATCACCGCCGCCCGCGCGTGGGGGTTCAGCCCGGAGAGCAGGCCGGGCTTGGCGTTGTTGGCCCGGAGGTACGCGTCCTTCGCCGCGTCGTTCCACGTCACGGCCCCGGCGCCATCGCCGTACGTGCCGCCGGACTCCCACGCGCGGCGCGACCCCTCGTCGGCGAATGCGATCGCGTAGCCCTTGTACTCGGCGGGCTCGACCGAGCACGCCACCTCGAGGCCGCTGACCGGATCGAGCCCGCCCTTGTTGAGCGGCTCGGAGCCGATGAAGTCCGCCGCGAAGAAGAGCAGGCCGCCCGCGATCGCCACCGCGACAAGCAGCGGGCCGAGTCCGAGCTCGTCCCGCCCGCCCCGGCCGGCCGTGCGCCCCGCGCCCGCGATGGACTTAAGCGCCGCGAGGATCGCGGGGAACGAAGCCACCACTCCCATGAGCGCCCCGCCCAGGAGCAGCCCGATGCCGAGCGGCCGGTCGAAGGCGAGCCACGCTTCTCGGGGCGCGTCGGCGGCCTTGACCGTCGCCGGCAGCCAGCCGCTCGCGTACGCGATCGGGTGCACGACGAAATACGCCAGCACGCCGCCCGCGAGCACCATCAGCCCGGCGCGCCCCGTGATGAACCCGGCCCCGAGCGCGAAGGGCGCGATCGCAAACACGAGCTGGATCTCGTCGCGAAGCCCGATGGCCCGTCCCACGTCCACGCGATCGTCCGTCACGACGAGGTCGGGCTGGTAGTCACCGTCCCGGTCCACCCGCGGGTCGAGCTTACCGATCTCGCCAGACGTCTTGTCGCCAAAGTCGGGAAGACGGAGCTGGAGATCCTGGTATCCCCAGAGGGGGGCCGCGGCCCAGCCGTACTTCACCGCGCGGAGGTCCGGCCACGTCAGCGGCTTCGAGCCGGCGGCCGGGGCCTCGCCCCGGGTGATGGCGTGCGCGGCGATCGCGAGCTCGTCCGGCACACCGGCGAACGCGGCCCGCTCGGGCGCTTCAAGCTCTCGATCGATCTCCGCGATCCGAGCCTTCAGGGCGGCGATCCGCTCCCGGGTCCCGGCGGGGATCGGCTCGCGGCACAGGGCCTCCTTCTCCTCCGCCAGGTCGGCGCCGGCCGCGCGCCGCTCCGCGAGCAGCCCGCCGCGGGAGACGAGCCCCGACGGCGCCGCCTCGGACTCGATCCACCCGTGGAGATCGCGCACCGCCTGAGCCCGAGCCGGAGCGAGACGCCCGCGCAGCACCAGCTCGTCCAGAGCGTCGAGCGTCGGCGGGGCGCCCCCAGGCCCCGCGTCCACCGGTGGATCAGGACCCTGCTCCGCGCCACGCGCCGCGATGAGCTCGCGCACGGAACGCTGCGTCTGGCCGCGGATCTCACCCGCGCCGACAATCCCGGCCGGCAGCGTCGGGAGCATCGTCGGCGCGTACAACGCCGCGGCGAGCAGCATGCCGCCGAGCAGCACGACCGTCTTGGCCACCCCGCCGCCCGGGCTCTTGAGGATCGTCGCGACCCCGACCGCCGAGGGAAAGCGGAGCCGATCGATCTCGATCATCTGCTTGCGCAGCGGGATGATGAACGCTGTCCCCAGCACACCCCCGGCAATGCACGCCAGCGTGATGAGCCAGAAGTCCGTGCCGGTCCAGTCGAGCGTCATGCCCAGGAGGAACAGCACGGGCACCGTGAAGATCACGCCGGAGTTCGACGTGTTGACCGCCGAGGCCACGGTCTGCGCGATATTCACCTCGACGATCGATCCCGACTCCCTCGACACGACCCGGAGCAGCCCCCGCAGGATGCCGAACCCCACCACCGCTGCGATCGCCGATCCGACGATGGTGAAGCCGATCTTCAGGCCCGCGTACGTGATCGAGGCGTTCATCACAACGCCGATCAGGATCGCGACGACCATCGCCGAGAACGTCACCTCGCGGTACGGACGACGCGGGCCGGGAGGGTGCCGGGATCGCGCAGACTCCTGCGTCGCTTCTGCTTGGGGCGGATCGCGCGGCTGAGCCGGGCTCCCGGAGTCCTCCCCGGGGGCCTGCTCGCTGGGCTCCTGATGCGATTCGCTCATCACCACCTCATGGGCGCTGCGGGGCCCGCCCATGCTACCCGAAGCCGAGCCGACCCCTCACAGGAGCACTCAGCGGGAGCGGCCCGTCAAAAACACAGCGGCCCGCGCTCGGCGCGGGCCGCGGAAGGGGCGATATGGATCGGCGCGTCAGCGGTCCGCGGCGTTCACGCCGCGCCCGAAGCGGCGCTTGTTGTTCAGGATCTTGCGCCCGGACTTGGTCTTCATGCGGGCGCGGAACCCGATGGACCGCTTCCGCTTGATGTTGCTCCGGCGCTTGCAGTAATGCGTGGACATGACGAGGAGCCTCCGAACAGCCTCCGTCCAACGGCAGCGGCCGCCGGATCGGGCTCCAACAATAGGCGCGAGCCCAGGCCAAGCAAGCGCGGGAAGTTGGCGGTTGCCGCTGGCGTGCGGCCCCCCCATCTGATAGGCTGTTGGGGTTGTGTTTTGGGCCGCGGTCGCTCGTGGTCCGCGCGGGTCCCTCCAGGGGCCGCGGCGCGGGGCGCGAGCCTCCGCGTCCGTTTCACTGGTCGCCGGCGCGGGAGCGCCGGCCGTGGAGCGTGGCGGTGGATCGCGACCTGATAGACAGGGTGCAGGAGATCGTGGGCCATCGGTTCGCCGATCCTGAGCTGCTCGGCCGCGCATTCGTGCACTCGTCGGTGGCCAGCCACCGCCTGGAGAGCAACGAACGCCTCGAGTTCCTGGGCGACTCGGTGCTCGGGCTGGTCGCGTGCCAGCGCATCTACGACCGCTACCCCGACCTGCTCGAGGGCGACATGACCAAGATCAAGTCCGCCGCGGTCTCGCGCCGGACCTGCGCCCGCATCGCCAAGTCGCTCGGGCTCGAGGAGATGCTGGTCCTCGGGAAGGGCATGCTCGGGCAGAGCGCCCTTCCCCAATCGCTGGCCGCCGCCGTCTTGGAGGCCCTCATCGGGGCCCTGTACCTCGACGGCGGATTCGAGGCGGCCCAGCGGTTCCTCGTGCCTCTGCTCGATCCGATCATCGACGCCGCGGCCGACAGCGGACACCAGCACAACTTCAAGAGCGTGCTCCAGCAGTACGCCCAGCAGAACATGGAGCGCTCCCCGGCATACCGCACGCTCGACGAGAAGGGCCCCGACCACGCCAAGTGCTTCAAAGTGTGCGTGGAGATCGGGGAGCAGCGCTACGACGCGGTCTGGGGCGCGAGCAAGAAGCAGGCCGAGCAGGCGGCCGCGCTCGCCGCCCTCGTCGCCCTCGGCCTGGTGGTGGAGAACGGCGACGGCGAGGTGCGCATCGAGGAGCACGCGAAATAGGGACGCGGGGCGCCGCTGGCCCGCCGACGCCGTCCGTGGTTCAATACACCCGTCACGGAGGACCGGCCAATGCACGAGAACGAGCACGCCGCCGCGGCGGCGCAGCAGGCGGTGGAGCAGGCGTTTCTCAGCCCCAGGGTCGTGGACGCCGCCACGCTCGCCGAGTTCGGCGAGTCCATGCGCGAGCTGATCCGCCACGCCGCCGAACAGCGGGAGCTCCTCCGCCTGACCCTCGCCGAGAGCGGAACCGTGTCGGCCACGCTCCGCGAAGCCAGCGCGCAGGCCACGGAGAAGCTCCGCCCCGCGGCGAAGCTGGTCCCCACGATCGACCACAAGCTCGCCCAGGCCGAACAAGCGCTCGCCCGCGCGGCTCAGGCCATCGAGGCCGCAGAACGCGCCGCCGGCCAAGCCGCCAAGACGGCGGCCGACGAGGGCGTCGCCGCGGTCCGCGGGGCGCACCGCGCGCTCGACGAAGCGATGGAGCGCGCCCGGGGGCTGGAGGCGCGCCTAGGCCGGCTCACCGACGGGGCCGAGTCCGCGGTGCAGCGGCTCGAGACCGAGTGCAAGTCGCGCCTCGAAGGCGCGGCGCGCCATGCGCACGACCTGCTCGGCACGATCGTCGGAGAGCTGGACAGCCGGGCCGAGCAAGCCATCCACCGGCTCTCGGCCCTGGTTGATGAGCGCCGCGCCGCGGCGGAGGCCGCCCTGGGAGCCCCCCTCTCGATCGGCGGCGCCCGGAGCGATGCCCCACAACCCGCCGACGTGGACCAGGCCGCGGAGGCCGCGACGCTCCTGGGCCACGCCCAGGAAGCCCGCGCCGAGATCGAGACCCTCTTCGCCTCGCTCAAGTCCCGCGCACGCGCGGAAATCACTTCGTTGGAGGCCGAGGCGATCGACGCCGAGCAGCGGGCGGCGCACGCGGCCGCGAAGGTGCACGAGACCGAGGAGCTCGCCCGCGCCGCCGAAGCACGCCTGTCGGCCGTCCGGCGCGAGCTCGCGGCCGTTGACGACCGCGGACGCGAGATCGCGACGATGGCCAGCCAGGCCCTCGCCGCCTTCGACCAGGAGCTCTCCGCCCGCATGCACGCCGTGCGCGAGATGATGGAGCAGCTCGCCAGCGTCACCAACGGAGCTCCGCACGCGCCGCCCGCGAACGCCGCGCTCGCCGCGACCGAGGTGAAGCCCCCGCGGGACGCCGCCTTCGTCCGTATCGACCGGCCGATGCACGGCGACTCGCCGGGCCTGCCGGGTCGGCTGCGGATCTGAGGATGTCGGACCACGGGCATTGACACGGAGATCACGGAGGACACGGAGAGGGACACGGAGGAACGACAGAGGCGCACGCGACTCTCTGTTCCAGCGCTCTCCCTGCATCTCTCTGTGCTCTCCGTGAACCCCGTGTCACTGCCTTCGCCGTGCTCTCGCGATTGCCGCGCCGGATCCGGTAGGATGCGGGCATGGGCAGATCGTGCATCCTCGTCGTATCGTGCGCCGGCGCAGCCTGGGGCCAGTTGTCTTTCGTGGACGCGACGAGCGACCTCGGCCTCGGCGGCCTGAGCTCCCCCCACTGCTGCTTCGCAGACCTGAACAACGACGGCCGGCCCGACGCGGTGATCGGGCGCAACCGCGTGTACCTGAACGTCGCCGATGAGACCTCGCCCCGCAAGCTCAGGTTCGTGGAGGTTGCGCAGCCCGGCCTGCCCGCGTTCCGGGGCGGCGACATCTCCGTCTTCGCCGATCTCGACAACGACGGGAACAAGGACTGCATCTGGACCCGCTACCTCGACGTGAACGCCGACAACTACGAGCCGCCGACCGACGGCCCGCCCAAGACCGCCTGGCTCCGCGGCAACGGCGACGGCACGTTCGGCGATCCGCTCTGTGCCTGGGAAGTGATCGAGCCGGCAAAGGAGGCGACCACCGCGGCAATTGCGCTGGGCGATGTGGATAGCGATGGCTGGCTCGACATCTATCTCGGCAATTGGTACCGAAAGTATGGCGGCGACCTGGAAGGCATCCCAAACGCTCTGCTGAGGAACCACCTCGCCGGCGCGGCGGGCGCGAATTGGTCAAAGGACCAGAGCTTCCCTCATGACGCCGAGCCCTTCAACGAGGAAAGCGACCCCGGGGGGCGGCCAACATACGGCGTCATGATCCTGAGATTCATTGCTGACGACCTGCACCCATCTGCTGATGGCATGCTCGGGCTTCTCGATCTCAACTATGGACGCCGCTGGAACCGGCTTTGGATCGCCAACACACATCGCCCGAACTCACGCGGCCAATACGAATGGCTTGACGTCGCCCCCGAACTCGGCCTCGACGGCGACCCCATCCGCCACGGCCGCTACCCCGACTGGCTCCAGGAGCGCGCCAAGACCGACCCCCGCTTCGCCCGCGAGGACGAGAAGCCCTTCCGCGCCAACGGCAACACCTTCGACGCGGCCGTCGGCGACATCGACAGCGACGGCGACTTCGACCTCTTCTTCGCCGAGATCACCCACGCCTGGGCCGGCGAGAGCAGCGACCGCTCGCGATTCCTCGTTCAGCAGCGCGGCCCCGACGGCGCGATCACCTTCACCAGCCCTCCCGAGCTCTCGGTCGACCGCATCCCCGCCGATCCCACGATCCGCTCCTGGAACCAGGGCGACCTCTACTGCGAGCTCGCCGACCTCGACCTCGACGGCCGGCTCGACCTCGTCCTTTGCTCCAGCGACTACCCCGACAACCAGCGCCTCCGAATCTACCGCCAGCAGGAGGACGGCGCGTTCAGCGACATCACCCCGTGGATCGGCCTCGACCACGTCGGCGCCCAGCAGCCCTCCCTCGCCGATATCGACGCCGACGGCGACCTGGACCTGATCGTCGGCCAGAGCTTCAACCGCATGCGCCCCGACCAGACCGAGGGCCGCACGCCCCGCGTCCGACTCTTCCTCAACGAGGCGTCGGACAAGGCCCTCGGCAACGCGCTCGTGCTCCGCCTCACCGGCGACGAATCGCGGGGCGTCTCGCGCGACGCCCTCGGCGCAGTCGTCCGCTGCACCGCCACCATCCGCGGCGAGCGCATCACCCAGTCCCGCCAGCTCATCGGCATCGGGGGCCACCAAGGCAAGCAGATGGACTTCGCCATCCATTTTGGCCTCGCCGACGCTACGGTCGCCGAGCGCGTCGAGATCGAGTGGCCGTCGCGCGAGCGCACCGTCACCGTGCTCGAGAACCTCTCCCCCGGCACGCACCGGGTCGATCTCGCGCGGACCGCGATCGATGAATGACGAGCGCCGTGCCGTTCGGCCGCGTCCTCTCGCGCCGCACAGACCGTGATCGAAGAAAGAGGCCCGCGGCATTCCGGCCGCGGGCCTCGCTCGTCCGAGAAGGACGCTTGCTCCAAAAGTGGTTGCTCAGCCGTCGCGCGTGTAGAGGCGGAGGAGCTGGGCGGCGTTCTGGTAGCCGAGGAAGAAGTCGCTGTCGGTCGAGAGATCGTTCGGCGTGGACAGGCGGCGGGCCTGGTTGAGGTACTCGTAGTCGCCGACGTCGCCGGGGGCGTCCACGACCGAGTTCACCGCCATGATGTCGAAGACGTCCTGTGTGGGGTCGTAGGCCTCGGTGATGTTCAGGCCGAGCAGCTCGCCGATGCGCCGGCCGGCCGCGGCGGCGAGGGACTGCGCGAACGCGTCGAGCTCGTCGGGCGTCGGTGAGTAGCCGAGGATGGAGAACGAAGGCACGAAGAGGATCGCCTCGTCCTCGCGGTCGGCGTTGCCCGGATCGACGTGCTCGCTGACGCCGAACGGCTGCGTCGACGTGAGGCCGGTGAAGCCGAAGGCGATGAGCGCGTCCACGGGGAAGATCGCGTCCACCGGGTCGAGCGACGAGGTGAGGAAGATCGTCGAGAACTCCTGGAACTCGAAGTCCGCCGGGTTCGACGAGATGTTGATGTCGAGGCCGCGCTCATCGTCCGGGGTGCCGAGCACCCCGTCCGACCCGGCGCCCACGACGATCGAGTCGAACACGTCCTGCAGCGTGTCGGTGACGCGCTCGACGATGTAGTCGTCGATCACCTGGCCGTTGGGCGCCCTGCCGGTAAAGCCCAGAGCGCTCGCCACGAAGGGACCGATCGGCGTCGTGACGCCGCCGACCTCCAGCCAGTCCACCGAGCCGCCGTTGACCTCGAGCACGATGTTCTGGGTGCGGTGCACGAGCTCGCGCGAGCCGCTCGTGACGACCTCGAGCCGGTAGTCCGAGTTGATGAGGCCCTGCACGTACACGGCGTAGCTGCCGGGCTGGCCGGGGAAGTCCTGGCGTCCCGGGGCGACGAACTCGATGAAGAAGTCGCCGTTCTGGTCGTACCCGTACTCGACGTTGTTGCTCTCCGCGATGACCCCGGCGTCGCCGCTGGTCGGGGCGGCGTCGCTCGGGGCGTAGAGCAGGAGCGCGTCGTCGGTCCCTTCGGAGGTCGTCGTGTCGAAGATGGCGAACCGCACGTAATTGTCGAGCGCGATCGGGTTGTCCAGGTTCCCCAGCCGGGAGCCGAGGTCCGACCCGAGCTCGCTGAGCTTCAGCGTGACCCGCACGACCGCCCCGTTGGCGATCGGATTTCCGCCGTTGAGGTGGAACACGTCGACGTCGGGAGTGAAGCCCGTGGGCAGGCCCGCCGCGCCCTCCGGCCCCATCGCGGCGTTCACGGAGTTGATGCGAACACCGAGCGCATTGGTGATGCTCGTGACGTTCGAGCCGTTGGAGCCGGAGACGAAGTCGTCCGCCGTTCCCGGGGTGGCGTCCGGCCCGGCGTCAAACCTGAACACGTACGCCCCGTTCACGATCGAGCCCGGGTCGTCCGACGTGCCGAGCACGCCGTCCTGGCCGGCGAAGGCGCTCGGCGGCGGCGCGTTCACAAGGTCCTGCCCGTTGCCCGAGTCCGTCGGGGCGCTGAAGCCGCTGTCGCCGTCGTCGAACACCTCGACCGTGAAGCTGTACGCGCCGACCGCGCCCGGCGCGGGATCGAGGTTCGGCAGCGTTCCCTGGTTGAAGATCGCGCCGGTGTTGCTCACGACGATAAAGAACGTGCCGGTCTGCCGGATCAGGAAGTCCTCGCCGAAGGTGAAGTCGCGGTTCTCCGTCGTGACCGGCTCGACCGGGAGCGCGATGCCGTAGGACGTGGAATCGCCGAGGATCTGGCCGTCCGGCTGCACGAGGAACCGGCCGGCGAACTGGCCCGGGCCCTGCATCGCCCCCAGGCGGAGGATCTGCCCGGCCTGGAGGGTGATCTGGTAGATGTCCGCGTCGCTCGAGAAGCTGAAGTAGTTGGGGTTGTGGTCCGGGTGGTCGCCGATGGAGCCGTTGAGGGTGAACTCGGTGTTCGTGTCCGGGAGCCCGTCGGGACGCCCGTTGCCGTCGAGGACGATGTCCAGGCTCACGGGGCCGTACATGTCCACCTGCGTGTCGGGGAAGCCGTTCTGGCCCGGCACCTCGAAGGCGACCGGCGAGAACTTGTCGCCCGCATCCCCCACGATGTCGTCCGCCGAGAAGTGCTCGTCCTGACGGACCTGCCCGTCGCCGTCGCCGTCGAGCTCCGCGAGGACGCCCTGGGCGCGGATGTGGTCGGCCTCGATGGTGAAGCGGAACACCCCCGGCCCGGGCTCGTCGCTGACCTGCGGCAGATTCCGCTCCGACACGGCCCGGTCGAAGGTGATCACGATCGAGTTCGTGCTCGCGACGTACTCGACGACGTAGTCCACGCCCTGGATCAGCCGTATCTCGACGTCACCGGTGCCGCGCACCTCGGAGACCGAGAGGGCCTGCGCGATGCTCGAGAAATCGATGGGCTGGTTGAACGTGATCGTCGTCGTGAAGACCCGGCCCTCGGGTTTGGTGTCGACGTCGTCCACCTGGATCGGGAGCGGATCGGGCCGACGGACCTCGATCACGAGGTTGCGGTCGTTGGTCGCGTCCTCGCCCCCGGCCGTGACCGGCCCGAGCGAGCCCGTCGAGGCGATCCGGTACGACTCGGTCCCGCGGTTGGAGCCGAGCGCGTCGCCGCCGATCGTCACCGAGCCGATGACCGAGCGCCCGCTGGCGAGCAGGTCGTCGGAGGTGCCGAAGAACCCGTCCGGACCGCGCAGGAAGCCCGCCACGATGTCCGAGATCTCGAGGTCGCCCCCGATCGTCACCGCGCCGATGGAGCCCGCGCCGACGCGGTCGGCGTCGAAGCCCTCGCCGCCGATCTCCCCGTCGTCGCCCAGGTCGCCGCCGGCCATGACCGACGAGTCGTACATGTCCCCGGCGATCGAGAGGCTGTCGAGCGAGTCGCGCGCCGAGATGCGGCTCTCCCGCAGCGCCGCCGCGCTGATCGAGCCGATCGAAGACCCGGAGTGCACCAGGCCGTTGTCGATCGCGCCGCCCACCGCGAGCGTCGAGATGAACCGCTGGGCGCTGATCGTGCCCCGCATCCCGCCCGTCACCGTGATCGCCCCCGCGCTGACGAACGACATCGTCGCCTCGCCGCGCACGTC